>JBFZBE010000191.1:0-2994 GCA_041308685.1 Phycisphaerae bacterium | reverse complement strand
AGGGAAACCCATTAGTTTTCGGTAAATCTGTGAGAATATTTTGGTTTATCCGGCAAACACACCGATATGTGGACAAAACAACCACAGAATATAGAAGTCGGAAGTCGGAAGTCGGAAGGTGGAATTTTTCTATTTTCATCACTGGCTGGAAGTCCGTGCTGCGACCATCTGCGCATGGAACAAAAGAGCCAGAACATAATCCCGCACGCCGCCGTCTTCCGAAATCTCCTTGACTTTTGTCTTCTTTTTTGGTATAATGCTGTTTTGATTTCGGAGAATCGGTAATGAAGAATCACTATCTGCTTATGATGCTGTTTTTGTCGGTTTTCGGCGGGTTTGCTCTGGCCGTCAATCCCCAGGTAACCCTCAATATCTCCGGCGGGGTCAATGGAACGATTGTTCTGGAACTGTACAAAGACAGTGCCCCCGCGACCGTTGCAAACTATCTAAACTATGTGCGTTCCGGGTTTTATAACAATCTGATCTTTCATCGGGTGATGAAGGATTTTATGATTCAGGCGGGCGGTTTCGATGTGAATCTTTCCTATAAAACCCCCAACCCCCTATTCTAAACGAAAGCACCAACGGCCTTTCCAACCTTGCCGGAACGATTGCGATGGCCAGACAATCATATCCGCACTCCGCATCCTCACAGTTCTTTATCAATCATATCGACAATGGCTTTCTTGATTATGGGCTTCGTTACGATGGAGACTATTATTATACCCCTGGCTATTGTGTGTTTGGCCGCGTGATCAGCGGGATGTCGGTGGTCAATGCCATTGCGCTGGCCGCAACGTCCGCACAAGGCGGCATGACGGATGTGCCGGTAACCCCCATTGTGATTCAGTCCGCTGTGATTACGCTGGACAGCCCTGTTTGCGCAGCGCCCTTAGAGGGGGATCTCAACGGCAATTGTGTCGTCAATCTTGAAGACCTTGCCCTGTTTGCCCGGTCGTGGCTGAGCAGCAATCGGATTTCTCCCTGATATAGAGAAAATCCCCCGTCGCGCCGGTGCGGCGCGGTTATGCGCACAGACGCACGTCTTCGAGATCAACTTCCATCAGGTGTTCCAGATACAGGTCCAGGTCTTCGGCGGTAAACTGATCCAGAAACTCCGGCTTGGCGGTTCTGTTGATCTCAATAATGCACTCGATCAATTCGTGCTTGCTCATCGGTCAAACTCCCTTGTGTTTGTATTATTAACATCCTTGTTAACGATATGCTTATCGGATAGTTACGGCAAAAATCTTGAATCAGCCAAAGACGCCCTTGCGCCGCGCTGCAGCCACAAGATATATGCGGGCAGAATACCCCTGCCACAACATAAAGGCACGCCAACGCCGCCGCCGCCAAAACGTCCAATAAAAAGCCAATCCGCCGCAAAATAAAAAAATAAAAAATTTTCAAAAATTGTGAAAAAAATTTATAGTAGTGTGATGCTGCGACTGGAAGACAATGTGTTCAACGCCCGACAAGGGCGGGGCGCGCCGCTGCTCAAGCTGTGGCGCTATGCCGGGCTGATGCTGACGTACCGGTGTAACGCGGCGTGCCGGTTCTGCTATTATCACTGCGCGCCGTCGTCCGGCGGGCTGATGCCGGTGGAAACGGCCATCGCGGCCTGGGCGGCGCTGCGGCGGATCGCGGGGGATTCGGCCAAAGTCCATTTGACCGGCGGGGAGCCGTTTTTGGTGTTTGACCGGCTGCTGGACATCTGCGTCGCGGCGCAGCGGCAGGGACTGGGCGGGGTGGACTATGTTGAGACCAATGCCGGATGGGTGTCGGACGAGGCGGAGGCGCGGCGGCGGATACGGGCGTTGGACGAGGCCGGGCTGGAGCGGTTGAAAATCAGTTGCGATATATTTCACGCCGCGTTTGTGCCGGTCGAAAAAGTGCGGTTTTTAGTACTGATAGCAAGGGAAATCCTCGGTGCCGAGCGGGTACTTGTCCGGTGGGAAAAGAACTTGGCCGACAGCCCGCCCGCAGCCGAATCGTCGCGGGATGCGGCACATATCGCGGCGATGAAGGCCGAGGCGGGGCGTTTTACCGGACGTGCCGCCGACGAGCTTGCCCCGCTGTGCGCCGACACGCCGGCCGCGGCGCTGGCCGGGCTGAATTGCCGCGGCGCGCTGCTGGGCGCCAAAGGCGTGCATATCGACCCCTACGGCAACGTCTTTTGCGGCCAGTGCAGCGGGATGGCCGTCGGCAATCTCAACGCCGCTGCACTGGACAACCTGTGGACACGCTTCGACCCCGAAAAGGAGGACTTCTGGAAGACCCTGTTTGCCGAGGGGCCGGCGGGGTTTTTATCGGAGGCACGCGCTGTCGGCTACCCCGAACGTCCGTTTTACGCCTCAAAATGCCATCTTTGCACCGACATTCGCGGTTTTTATTTTGACAAGAGCCGTTATTTGCCGATAATCACTCCAGACGACTGTTATGGCAGGCAACGACACAACCAGTTATGATACCCTGTTGGGGCGGATGGCCCTGGATCAGCGGCTGTGTACCGAAGACGAGGTGCGACGGTGCAAAGAAGAGCTGATGCAGGTGGCCGCCGACAATCCGGTTACGCTCGAGCAGCTTTTGCTCAAGCGGCACTACATCACCCCCGGCCAGCTTGAACGGCTCAAGGCCAGCATCAACGAAAGCCGCGAGACCACCGGCCAAATCCCCGGCTACAAGGTGATGGGTAAGCTGGGCAGCGGCGCGATGGCGGTGGTGTATAAGGCCAAGCAGCTTTCGCTGGATCGCGTGGTCGCCGTCAAGGTACTGCCCAAAAAGTTCGTCGAGAAGGCCGACTATGTCGAGCGGTTCTATAAAGAAGGCCGTCTGGCCGCCAAGCTCAACCACAACAACATCGTGCAGGCCATCGACGTCGGCGAGGTCGGCGGGCTGTATTATTTCGTGATGGAATATGTCGAGGGCAAGACGCTTTATGACGATCTGGCCAAAGGCAAGATTTTCGACGAGCGCGAAGCGATCGACATCATC
>JBFZBE010000190.1:0-3179 GCA_041308685.1 Phycisphaerae bacterium | reverse complement strand
GGCAGTCAGTTTGGCTTTGTCGAACGGCTGTCCGGTGCGGGCGGCCTGACCAAGTGTCAAACAAAAGATATGCCCGACTACACGCCGACACAGTACCGCCGGTGGATCGCCGAAGGGCGCGTTACTGCCGGCGGGCCGGGCAATACCGCGCCGCTGCAGGCCAAAGCCGGGTTCAAGGTCGCCGTGGGTGTGCATCTGGGGGCGGGCGAGTTTGACGGCCTTGACGCGCAGGGGCGGTTTTTCTACGATACAATGACCGCCAACGGCGTGGATATGTCCGCAACGGTTATCGAGCCGACGCTGCCGACCGGCACGACGTTTGTCTATGAAAAAGACAACAAGGAACGCGGCGGCATCGCCTATTTCCCCAATGCCAACAATGCGTTTGATCTTGCCCATTTTCAACAAGCGGTACAACGGCTAAAGCCCGCAATGGTCTTTTATATGTATTCGGGATTGTCCGACCGCGGCGACGCCAACGGCGGGCGCGACTTGGCGGCATTTATGAATGTCTGCCGCAAGCAGGGCTGTCTGACCATCGCTGACAGCCATACGCTGACCGGCACGCCGCAAAAGGTCATTGACGCACAAGAGGAAGTGGTGCATTACCACTTTCTGGAGCCGTTGCTGGCGGAGTTGGATGTGTTTTTTACGTCGTATGACGAAGCCCGGATGATCGAGAACACCCTCGGCCAAAAAGGCCGCTATGTCGGCGTTTCCGAACAGGCGTATATCGAGCATTTTCTGCAATTTCTGGCCGAGCGATTCTGGCGGGGCAATCCGCACAGCAAGCTGTTCGGCGTAACCGTCCGGGATGGGGCGTTTGCGATGTACCGCAACGCCGCAGGGCAGATCACAGCCCCGATGAAGGTTACATCCCGGTTTATGTGCGGCAGTGTGGTCGATCTGTGCGGGGCGGGCGATTCATTCCGCGCCGGCCTGACGGCGTATCTGGCACGCAACGCCGAATCGTTCAAGACCGGACGCATCGCCATAGAGCAGGCCATACAGATGGGCAATTTGTTCGCTTCGCTGTATGTCAAATCGCCGCTGAATAAACGCTATGAAAACATTGGTTCCTATGATAAAATGCTGGCGGCTGTCTGCGGCTCAGAAAGTTATGTGAGTTTTGAGGCCTTGACCGCGGCAGTCAAGTAAGGATCGTAAAGATTCATTGATGAAACGTTTTTTTAGACAGGATTTACGGGATTTACAGGAAGAATATTTTGTCCACAGATTACACAGATTTTTAAAGATAAACAGAGTTTAACTACAAAAGGTACAAAAAGCGTTAAACCTATTTTTAAAAATCTGAGTTAATCTGTGAAATCTGTGCATAAAAAAGGTGTGTGTTAAGAGGTATGTCGGAATGCAGGAATCTGAAACTGCCATACTTTTAACTTTTGACTTTTGACATTGAACATTAAATTGATCACTGTTGGCTTTACTCCCGCTTGGGACATCACCTGCCGGGTGGATGGTGTGGATTGGGGACAGCACCCCGTGTTGAGCGGACAGACGACCGTTCCGGCCGGCAAGGCGCTGAACGTTGCACGGGCGATGGCCTATATGGGCAAGCCCTGCACTGCGATGGGTCTGTGGGGCAGGGACGATGCGAAGTTGATGCGGCAGGAGTTGGCGGGATTGCAGAAGATGGTGAATGTTCGGTTCACGCTGGCCGAAGGCCGCACCCGCCAGAACATCACGATCATCGACACCCGCAACCGCCGCGAGATGCACTTACGGGGCGAAAGCCGATTGGCCGCGCCGGCGGCGCTGGCGCAGCTTGCCAAAGACCTCAACGCAGCCGTCGGCAAAGGCGATCAAGTTGCCTTTTGCGGCGCAATGCCCGGCAATGAACGGCTGGCCGATTGTCTGGCCATCCTGCGGCAGGTGCGCGATGCGGGAGCTGCGGTGATCATCGATTCCTCCGGCGATGCATTAAAAAGGATCGTTGCGCAGGGCGGCCTGTATCTGATCAAACCCAATCTGGACGAGTTGTGCCAACTTCTGGACAGAACCATCCCCGACCAGCCGTCCGCGATCGCCGCCGCGGCGCAAACGCTGTGCGACAGGGTTAAGGTCGTACTGGTCAGTCGCGGCAAAAATGGCGCAATGGCTGTTACCGAACGCAGTGTCTGCTGCGCCGCCGTCAGTGCCAAGCAGCCCGCCATCAACACCGTCGGCTGCGGCGATTATCTCCTGGCAGGATTTTTGGCTGCCGATACGGACAATATCGCTCAGCAGCTGGCCGTCGGCGTCAAGCTGGCCGCCGCCCGTGCCTGCGGCCTGACCGAAACGCACACCTGGCAGCAAGTACAAACACAATTAACCGTAAAAACCGAATCATTATAAAGAGGATACAGCCGTATGAGTAAATATGAAACCTACTGCAAGCCCGCGACTTATGCAATCCCCAAAACGATGCAGGCGCTGATCGCCAAAGGCCGCGGTTTTGAAAATCTGCAAGTGGCCGAGGTTCCCGTGCCGCAAATCAACCCCAACCAAATTCTGGCGCGGGTCGATGCGGCGGGTGTATGCACCAGCATCCTCAAGCTGATTGACCAGGGACCCGAACACACCTTCATCCGCGGCTGGGATATGGAAAAATATCCGGTCATCCTCGGCGACGAGGGCGGCATCACACTGGTGCAGGTCGGCGATAATCTCAAAAGCAAATACAAACCCGGCCAGCGTTTTGCCATCCAGCCGGCGGTCGATACCGACCCGATCAACCACCGCGCGCGTTATCGCGATGTGGAGAATATGCACAAATGCGCCGTCGGCTATACGCTTGGCGGCCATCTGGCGCAGTACATCGTCGTGCAGGAAGAAGTCCTCAAAGCTGACTGTATGCTGCCGCTGCCGGATGAGAATATGGCGTTCTTTGCCGCCTCGATGGCCGAGCCGATCAGCTGCATCTACTCGGCGCAGGAGCGCAACTACCACATCCAAAAAGACGGCCCGCACGCCCCGCGCATCCCGCAGTTGGGGCTGTTGACCGGCGGCGTGTCCGTCGTCATCGGCGCCGGTGCAATGGGACGCATCCATGCCGAGATGGCGCTGCGGTTTAAGCCGCGCGTGCTGATCGTATCCGACTTGCAACAGGAACGGCTTGATGTAACCGCTAAAAACATCGGCCAAAAGGCCGCCGCCAAGGGCGTTAAGCTCCTCTGTGT
>JBFZBE010000189.1:0-3138 GCA_041308685.1 Phycisphaerae bacterium | reverse complement strand
GCGCTGGCCGAGGAGGGGCTGCTGGAGCGGCTGGAACTGGCCGAGGATATTACCGCAGCGATCCCGGCGATGTTCGGGGGGATGGCGATGATCGACCCCGACCGGCGGTGGTGCGGCAGCGTGCTGAGCAGCTTTGGGTTTTTGTACAATATCCGGCTGCTGGAGGCGATGGGGATACCGCCGCCGCAGACATGGGAGGATTTGGGGCGGCCGGAACTGTTCGGGCTGGTGATGCTGGCCGACCCGGCGCAGTCCGGCTCGATCGCAGCGGTCTATGAGATGGTCGTGCAGTCGGCGCCGGACTGGCCGAGCGGGTGGGCGCGGCTGCTGGCGATTTTGTCCAACGCCAAGCAGTTTGCCGACAACAGCGGCGGCGCGGCCAACGCCCCGATGATCGGCGATGCGCCGGTGGCAGTGTGTATCGATTTTATCGGCACGGTGCGGGTGGCCAAGACGCCGGACAAACTGAACTATGTCAACCCGCGCGGGCAGACGGGCTTTACGCCGGACCCGGTGGGGATTCTCAAGTCGCCCCCGCACCCGCAGGCGGCACAGGCGTTTGCGGCGTTTGTGCTCTCGCCGCGGGGACAGGCGCTGTGGGCGATGCCGCCGGGGACACCGGGCGGCACGACGGTCAGGACGCTGGGGCGAACGCCGATACGGCGGGATTTTTATACACAGTATGCCGATGCGCAGATTCCGCCGTGGATCGGGCGGCCGTATGCGGAGGGCGCGGAGATGCAGATCGATGCACGGCTGCGGCAGATGCGGTACGGGACGCTGATCCAATTGGTGCAGGCGGCGGCGGTGGACAATCTGTCGGGGATGCGCAAGGCCAGGCGGCGGCTGATCGAGACGGGTTTTGAGCCGCAGCGGCTGGCGGCGTTTAATCGGCTGCCGGAGAATGTGGATACGGTCGCAAAGATCGAGGCGATCAGCGGACAGCTCAGGGACGCGGCACAGGCGGAGCGGATTACGGCCGAGTGGACGCGATTCTTTCGGGAGCAATACAAAAGAGTGTCGCAGTGAGTTTAGACGGGCAGTTGGCAGTTCTGTTTTCATTAACACTGTTTTATCGTTTCGGCGAAGGGAAAAGGGAAAAGTAAAAAGGCAAAATGACAGGGAAAAAGGTAAAACGAACAGGTCGTCGCCTGAATTTTCATCTTCTGACCAATTGCGATCCTGTACGAAAAATTGCTTAACACTGTATGTATTACCGGCCTTTGGTTTTTCCCTTTACCTTGTACTTTTGCCCTTTTCCTTTTCCCTTTTGCCCTACAACAAACACAGAAATTATTTTGTCGCTATGACAACAGGATTTGAATGTGCGATTAGGCGGTAAACAATTCGGTGTGTATGCGGCGATGGCGGTGATCGCGGGGCTATTTGCGGCGTTTTTTTTCTACCCGCTGTATTTGTCCATCCGCACGGGGTTTGTCTATGACGGGCGGTTCAGCTTATACTGGATCGGGCGGACACTGGGCAATGCGATCCTGATGGGCAAGCTGCTCAACAGCTTTCTGCTGGCCGGGTGTACGACGGCGGCGGTTACGCTGACCGCGATGCCGCTGGCGCTATTGTCGGCACGGCGGGCGTTCGCAGGGCGCGGGGCATTGAGCATCTTGGTGCTGCTGCCGATGATCCTGCCGCCGTTTGTAGGGGCGCTGTCGATCCGGCGGCTGCTGGGGCAGTTTGGGATTTTGACGCTGTGTCTGGAGCGGCTGGGGTGGCTCGACCTGGCGCGGCAGGTTCCGCCGGACTGGACGGGGGCGGGATTTGCGGCGGTGGTGGTGATGCAGACGCTGCACTTGTTTCCGATCTTGTTTTTGAATCTGACGGCGGCGCTGTCCAACATCGATCCGGCGTACACGCAGGCCGCACAGGTGTTTGGGGCGGGCGGATGGCAGCGTTTTGTGCGGGTCGTGCTGCCGCTGATGCGGCCGGGGCTGTTTGCCGGCGGGGCGCTGGTGTTTATCTGGGCGTTTACGGATATCGGTACGCCGCTGGTCATCGGGTATGAGAACTTAGCGTCGGTGGTGGTGTTTAAGGAGCTGGCGCGGGCGGAGCTGACGGGGCGGACGTTCGGACTGGTGTTTTTGCTGTTGGGCAGTTCGCTGACGTTTTATGCCGTCGGCAAGCTGGTGTTGGGACGGCCGATCGGTGTCGAATCGGCCAAGGCGTCAATCGCCGCCGAGACCCAGCGGCTGGGGCTGTTGGGGACGGCCGGGGCGTGGGCGCTGTTCGGCGGGGTCATCGGGCTTGCGGTGCTGCCGCATATCGGGGTGGTACTGATGGCGCTGGCCGAGACGTGGGTTGGGACGATCCTGCCGGAGCGGTTCACGCTGGAGCATCTGCGGTTTGTATTGACCCAGCCGGAGACGCGCACCTGCATTGTCAACAGCTTGCGGTATGCAGGGACGGCGACGGTTTTGGATATCGCGGTCGGCACGGCGGCGGCGTGGATCATCGTGCGGAAAAAACCCTGGGGCGCACGGCTGCTGGATACGCTGCTGATGACGCCGCTGGCCGTACCGGGGATCATTCTGGCGGCGGGCTTTATCGCGATGACCGTGCCGGGGGCAATGCTGGAAAAAATCGGACCGCTGGGCAACCCGTTCTGGATCATCGTGATCGCGTACGCGGTGCGGCGGATTCCGTTTATCGTCCGGGGCGTGTCGGCGGGGCTGGAGCAAGTCCCCGAAACGCTGGAGCAGGCGGCGTGCAATCTGGGGGCGTCACCGCTGCGGGCGGTCTTGACGATCACCGTGCCGCTGATCGCGGCCAATATCCTCGCGGCGGCCATCCTGACGTTTGCGTTTGCGATGCTGGAGGTCAGCGATTCGCTGATGCTGGCGCAGCTTCGGATGCATTATCCGATTACCAAGGAGATTTACGGGCAGGCCGTCTCGGCCAATCCCGATGCGCCGCATATCGCCGCGGCACTGGGCGTAGTGGGGATGGCGCTTTTGGGCGGGGCGCTGGCGACGGCGGGACTGCTGATGGGCAAGCGATTGGGGGCGATCTTTAAAGTTTAAAGTCAAAAGTTAAAAGTGTGGAATCGGGTGATCGCCGAACAGAATATGGAGTGAATTATGTCTGCGGAAATTGTGATTCGGGGTGTCAGTAAGCAGTATGGAC
>JBFZBE010000188.1:0-2838 GCA_041308685.1 Phycisphaerae bacterium | reverse complement strand
ACACCCGCGCCGAATGCACCGCCTGAACCGATGTAATCCCAAGCTGACGAATATCATCCAGAACCCCTGCGCCATGCACATCCACAAACCCCGCCTTCGGGGTGATCTCAAACCGCCACTGTCTCACAAGTCATTCCTTTATAAATACTTAGACAATAAAAAAACAGGAAAGTACCGCATCACATCACGAAAAAAACGCCTTGCTCTTCAAATCAACAACTACAAACAACGAACGAACAACCAATAGCCCGCCCATCTTACACAAAAAAAATGATTTCTCAACCAAAACCCCCAATTTCTCGTGCTGCATTTGAATGTGTCTATGCGTGCTGCAAAGCCCCGGCTTTCCACTCTTTCATCAGACAAAACAGAGTAGGAACAACCAAAATGTCGATCAGCGATACCACCATTCCGCCCACAGAAGGTATGGCCATCGGGATCATAATGTCCGCCCCGCGGCCGGAGGAGGTCAGCACGGGCAACAATGCCAAAATTGTCGTTGCGCTGGTCATCAGAGCCGGGCGTGCCCGTCGATGCGCGGCCTCAATGACGGCCTTGCGAATGTCGATTTTGGTTTGCGGCGTAATCTCGGCAAACCGCTGGTTCAGATAGGTCATCATCAATACGCCGTCGTCGGTACAGATGCCGAACAATGCCAAAAACCCCACCCATACGGCCACGCTGAGGTTATACGGGTGGATGTTGAACAACTCCCGCAAGTTCACTCCCAGCAGCGTAACATCCATAAACCAGCCCTGATTGTAGAGCCACAACATCAAAAATCCGCCCGACCAGCCGGTCAGAATGCCGCTAAAGACCAGCACCGTCTGCGGAAAGCTGCGGAATTGGAAATACAGAATCATAAAGATGACCCCCAAGGCCACCGGCAGTACGATGCGCAGGGTCTTTTGGGCGCGGACTTGGTTTTCATACGTACCGGCAAAGCTGAAGCTCACGCCAGCCGGAATCTCCAGTCGGCCGTCGGCGATGCACGCAGCCAGATGTTCGCGTGCGGCCTCGACCACATCGACCTCCGCTGCCCCGGCCAAGCCGTCAAACAGCACATAGCCGACCAGAAACGTATCCTCGCTTTTGATCATCTCCGGCCCGCGGGCGTACTGAATATCCGCCAGTTGAATCAGCGGGATTTGCGCCCCGTCCGGCGTCGGCACCAGCACCCGGCCTATGCTTGCCGCATCCTGACGCTGCGAGCGCGGATACCGCACCCGCACCGGATAACGCTGACGGCCTTCGACGGTCATCGTGATCGGCTCGCCGCCAATCGCGACCTCAATGACTTGCAGTACATCATCGACGCGCAGGCCGTAACGGGCGATGGCCTGCCGGTCGATCTGAATCTCCAGATACGGATTGCCCACGATGCGGTCGGCAAAAACGGTCATCGGATCGACCATCGGGGATTGTTTGAGCAGTTCGCCGATACGCAGGCCGACACGCTCGATGGTTTTCAGATCGTCGCCTTTGACCTTCACGCCCATCGGGGCGCGCATTCCGGTTTGCAGCATAATCAGCCGCGTCTCAATCGGCTGCAGCAGCGGGGCGCTGGTCGTGCCGGGCAGTTGGGCGACGCGGACGATCTCATCCCAAATATCCCGCGGCGTTTCGATATGCTCGCGCCACTGGCGGATGGCGTTGCCCTTGTCGTCGGTTACCAAACGGCCGTTGGCGTCGCGTTTGTATTTGCTGTGGTAGTCGATCAGCGTCTCGATCATCGACACCGGCGCCGGGTCCAGCGGGCTTTCGACACGGCCGATCTTGCCGACGACGGTTTTGACCTCGGGAATCTGCGCGATGGCCGCGTCGATCTTGCCCAGCACGTCCAACGCCTCGCCGATGGAGGCATGCGGCATTGTCGTCGGCATATACAAAAACGACCCTTCATCCAGCGACGGCATAAACTCCCGTCCCAGCGTGCGCCATGCCAGCATCCCGCCGACAACCAGTGCGGCCGTCAGCCCCAGAAAGATCAGCTTAAACCGCAGACACGCCCCCAGGATCGACG
The DNA here is from genome assembly GCA_041308685.1 of Phycisphaerae bacterium. Classification (GTDB taxonomy): domain Bacteria; phylum Planctomycetota; class Phycisphaerae; order Sedimentisphaerales; family Anaerohalosphaeraceae; genus T3Sed10-213. The sequence continues at coordinate 815 of JBFZBE010000188.1, read as the reverse complement.
GATAATACCGATAGATCAGCAAAAACAGCCCCAGCAGCACCGCAACGACGACGGCCACAAAGACGATATTCAGAATGCTGCCCTTGTCCGGCCCCAGCGGAAGCCAGTCCTTGCCCAACAGAACCACCACCGCAACGATCGCTATGATATCGATCAGACGTCCGCTCCATTGGATCGCGGGCTTCTGTTGGCTTTTTCTTTGCCAAAAATGTTTATAGAATAGATACGCCAGCGGCGGGATCAAAAACACCGCCGTAAACGCCGCCGCCAGCAGGGCGAAGGTCTTGGTGTAGGCCAGCGGGCGAAACAGTTTGCCCTCCGAGCCGATCATCGTAAAGACCGGCAGAAAACTGACGATGGTCGTGGCGATGGCCGCCAGCACCGCCGAGCCGACCTCGCAGGCGGCGCTGTGGATCAGATGCGTATAGGATTGTCCCGGCGACGCCTCATCCAACCGCCGCACGATGTTTTCGCAGATGACGATGCCCATATCCACCATCGTGCCGATCGCGATCACAATGCCCGAAAGTGCGACGATATTGGCATCCACGCCGAACAGCCGCATCATCGTAAAGCACATCAAAACCGACAGCGGCAGAAGGCCGGAGATGAGGATCGAACTGCGGAAGTTGCGCAGCAACACCAGAATGACCAGGATCGTAATCAGGATTTCCTGTGCGATGGCGTCGTTGAGTGTGCCGAGCGTTTCATAGATCAGCCCCGTGCGGTCGTAGAACGGGACGATCTGAATCTGACTGACCGTGCCGTCGGGCAGGGTCTTTCGCGGCAGGCCGGGGGCGATCTCGGCGATCTTG
>JBFZBE010000187.1:0-6597 GCA_041308685.1 Phycisphaerae bacterium | reverse complement strand
TGGCCTTGCCCTTTTCCGGCGCTGCGGCCAGACGGATCTTGTACATCTCGTCATGCAGCCCGCAATACACCGTCCGACTGCTGCCCGGCACGACCTTGACTGTAAACCGCGTAACAAGTTGGCATTTCGCTTCTTTTATCATTATATTTTACCATCAATCGCATAAAGAACGATTGAAGCACTAAAAATTAAGCACTAAATCATAAACAAGATTAAAAGCAAAAAATTTAAAAAATCCTGTAAATCCTGTCTAAAAACTTCGTGCTCTTCGTGCACTTCGTGGTTATCCCTCTTATCCGCCTTCTCGGATGTTTTGTCCGACGGAAAACTGAATATACCGTTCGATCTGCTGAGCCAGTTCGCCCAGCGAGTCGATCTGAAAATCCTGATAATGCCCCTGCACAAAATCGCCGTTGAGCGTCTTTTTGAAGATTTTCACGCGGATCGCCGGCGTGGTGTGCTTGGTCAGTCCAAACGACGTGTTGCGATGCTCCCACAGCTCAACCTTGGACTGCTCGCTGATAAACACCAGACACTGCCCCGTATTGACCGCCGTCGGAAAGTATTCGTACAACAACTTTAAAATATCTGTTTGTGCCATAATGTTTCAATGATTTAATCGTTGTTATTGTTCCTATCCAATTCCCAGACGCCCAGCCGTTCAGCGATGGTTTCAGGGCTGGGCAGTTCATTTCGATACGCCTCAGGCAAGCGGCTTACAACGGTATAGGTTGCAACGCCGATTGGCTTAACAGCGGTACGCAGCGCATATTCAACAATAGTTTTATTTTTATCCCGACAAATGATGATCCCGATGGGAGGGTTTTCACCTTCAATCCGTTCCTGTGTGTCCAGTGCTTCCAGATAAAATTCCATCTTTCCTTTGTGTTCCGGCTCAAAGCTGCCTATTTTCAACTCAATCGCCACCAGACATCGCAATCGGCGGTGAAACAGCAACAGGTCGATAAAATATTCCTGTCCGCCCACCTCAAGTCGGTGCTGACTGCCGACAAAGGTAAATGCACCGCCCATTTCCGCCAGAAACCGACGCAGGTTCTGCACCAACGCCTGCTCCAGTTGACGCTCGGAGTGTTCCTCGGCCAGCCCCAGAAAGTCAAAGGTATAATGATCCTTGACCGCCAATACGGCCTGTGCCCGGATGGCTGGTGGAAGCGTCTGGTCAAAATTAGTCTGATTAAGAAGATATTTTTCGTAGCTTTTATTGTCAATTTGATGCTGCAATACCGCTTTTGTCCAGCCGAATCGAGCCGTCGCCCGCAGATAAAACTCACATTCCAAGTCGTCTTTGCAGCGTGCCAGAATAACCAGGTTTTTAGCCCAACTGATTTCTGCAACCAATGGTTGCAGTTTTGGCTTGGCGGAGTATGTGGTATAGAACTCCTTCATATTCCATAGGTTACGAGCCGAAAAGCCATTGCGTCCCGGAAATTCCAGTTGCAGGTCGCCTGCCAGCGTTTCGACAACCGCCTTGCCCCAGCCCAGCAATTCCTGCTTCCGGTGGATCGTCTGGCCGATATCCCAATACAGTTCCAGTAGTTCCTTGTTGGCCGCACGCAGGGCTTGGTACTGGCCGCGACGGATGCGGTCTTTGATCTCAACCAAAAAACCCGCATACTCGCCGGCGGCAGCGTGCGCTGCAATGCCGTTTTCAGAGACCATTTTTGTTCTCCTTCACCACGCTTGCCGTCGGAAAGTATGCGTACAACAATTTTAAAATATCTGTCTTTGCCATAAATATTGACTATTGATTGTTTTTTCAAGGTCGCCTGTTGTTGTTGAGTTCATCGCATGCCAATTTTCGGTTAATTGCGATACTTATCGGTTCATTGCCGTCTAAACAAAAACCTTTAGCGCATAATATCTCTTGAATCTTTTTATTTTTTTCATAATACTGAGCTTGCAATTCAGCAGCTCTTTGGAGATTTTCAGATGTAACAAAAAAGCTAGCAATAGAAGGTAGACAAAGAGTTTTTCCATTATCGTATATTCTGACGTGAGAGTCATCTGTCATGCGATGTGAAGCATAGTAATCCAAGTATTCGCCATTCTCATCTCGCCCAAAGAGGTACCAAATAGTCCAGCCCGACTTAATTATTTTCCCTCGTTTGCGAAGGTGGGCATCTTCTGGAGGTATTGCAATTTCGGAGCCAGAAAAACTTTTGTTGAAAATAGATACCATTTTGCCCATCTGTTCTTTTTTATATACTAGGTAATCGAATATATTTTTTGACCACAGTTGCCCTTGTGCAGTTTTTACGAAATTGTCAAAAGCTGTTTTTATGGAATAGACTATCACACCGTCTGGGGTCACTATATTTTGACTGGTTGTACAGAATAAAACGGCATAGCTGTTGTTTGACAGATAGTTTTTGAGCTTTTCCAATTTTAGGGTGGCTTGTTCAAAGCATTTATATGTCACTTGACAATAAATTTTTTGACCCAAGTCGTTTATTCCCAAGATATCTATGTCTTTCAATGTGCGACCAACCGGCAGCAAAAAACTCTGGATTTTTGGCAAAAATGAATCCATCCCGCTTCTTAAGTATTCTGAACAAAGCACCTCCTGATGCGTCGGCGACAAGTGATTCAAAATTGGCTCAATACAGGTTTGGTTAACCAGGTGTTCGATTCTTTTCCCGGCCTTTCGCCAATAACAAATTGTTCCCTGTATAGGACGAGCGTAAGATATTTTTAAATATTCACCAGCGTCTATGTGCTTAGATTTTACGATGCGCAATGCTTTTAAAATGGCTTCTCTGTTGCCGTGAGTACGCGATCTTCCTTTGAATATCTCGATAGGAGTATTGGGGTTAACTATTCCCAAAATTGCCCCTTGTCTATTTCGGTATTCAGAACAAACATATCCACCTTCTATTGATAATTTGTTCAGTGTTCGCAGAGCACTCTTTGCATTTCGATGTTTATAGTCATCGGGATTTGTGCTTGTCGAATCGACCGGTTCGTTACTGTGTAGCATAAAGGGATAATGAATAGCTATAAGATTATTTTCAATGAGGCTGTTCAATGTGTCTTCACTTATATTAAGCTTTTCAGTATGCCGAATAAAATATGTTTTCATAAAAATCTTTAAATTGTATTTCTCTTCTATTTCTCTTTTTTACGAACTACGTTGCCTATGTCTCATTCCCATTTCAAATTATTGCTTCCATCAATAACATTGTGACCAATATCTTGAAATAATCAAATTCTCTACGCAGCATATGCACCTTCAAGCGCAGCTTGTGGGTGCCGGGCTGGCCTGTGGTTTGCGTTGTTTGTCGTCTGTATAGCATTACATCCCCAAGGCCTTGATTTGTTCCATCAGATTACGATAGGCCATTGCTGTGGCATAACTGAGCATGACGGTCAACATCAGAACGCCCACCGTAACAATGACTTTGTTGATTGCACTGTAACGGGGATGAATCCACACCAACGGCAATGCCAGCGGCCCCAGGGTCAGTAAGGCCAAAACGATGACCCCGGTGGAATGGTACCATCTGCCCCGTGGCGTCCCCTCGGCCGAAACGACCGGCGGCCGGGGGCTGAAAAACTCCCCGCAGTACCGGCATTTGATTGCCTCGGCCAGTATCCGTTCGGCACAAAACGGGCATTTTTTCGTTTCTTCCTGCATTGCTGTATATTCCTGTGGGCGTATTCTATCCTACGGAAAGTGGATTGACAAGGACGATTTGCCGCATCAGGTCTGTAGCACTTATGCTATCGGGCGGCCTTCTTTGACACAAGAGCAATAACTGTGAGAAGATGAATCCACTCGGAAACATTCTTTTCTTTTTCCCCTTTTCCCTGTCGTTTTACCTTTTCCATTTTCCCTTTTTACCTCGCCTCACTGACGAAACGGTATTACCGGAAAAGGCATTCACAAGCACGCCGCAGGTTACTGCTATGCCGTACTACAGGTTCAGGACGAACTCTTTTTTGCGGGAGTTCATTTGGGATTTGAGCCGGTCGATCACCGACGAGTGCATCTGTGAGACGCGCGACTCGGACAGATCCAGCGTTGCCCCGATCTCCTTCATCGTCATTTCCTCATAATAATACAGAAAGATGATAAGCTTTTCGGCGCGGGTCAGGCCTTTGGAAATCAGGTTCTTCAGGTCGCGTTTCTGGGCTTCCGTAACGGGGTTGACGCTGCGGATGTCCTCCAGCACGTCGATCTCCCGTATCTCCTTTTCGCCCTCATTATCGTTGAACTTATTGTTCAGCGAGATCAACCCGATCGCGCTGGCGTCGCGCTGCAGACGGCTGAACTCGTCCTTATCCATCTGCATTTCGCTGGCCAGCTCTTTTTCGGTCGGCATCCGCCCCAACTGCGCCTCCAGCGTCATGCGTGCCCGGTCGAGCTGATGAGCGCGGGCGCGCACCAGCCGCGGCACCCAGTCCAAACTGCGCAGCTCATCCAGAATGCTCCCGCGGATACGCGGCGTACAGTAGGTTTCAAACTTGACGCCGCGGGATGAATCAAAGGCGTCGATGGCATCCACAAGGCCGAAAATACCGGCCTGTATCAGATCGTCAATGTCAACTTTATCCGGCAATTTAACGCAGATGCGTTCGGCCGTGTATTTGACGATGGGGGCGTAGTGAACCATCAGCAGGTTCCGGCACGCATCCGAGCGTGTCGCAAAAAAATCCTGCCACAATTTTTCAATATCTACTTGTGTCTGGGGAGCTTTCATACTTCAAACCTCCGTGTTTTCCGTAAGAACGGTAATTCCCAGAACATCCGTCCTATAATCGGGTGTTGCATTTGCTTTCCTGTCAACCTCAAACCGGCCTGACCGTTGTCAAGCAGGGGCATATCGGTCAGAAAGCAGCGCGACTTTAGAAAAACCAGTTAACCACTTTGCGGAAAAAACCATCCGATTGGCTTTTTTCGTGTGTGCCGCGAGTCAGGCGCACGCTGACATCCTTCAGCGCCGCCGTGATCGGCGACCGCGGATAGGCCAGTACGACCGGCGTCCGACACCGCACCGCACTCCATACCGCTTCATCCCTGCACAACGTTCCGGCCTCATAAACGGGCGTATTCAAAAACCGGCTTGCCACATCCGAAATCTGGCGATAAACCGTGCGGCCTTCCGCAACCGTCTGTGCCATATTGACCAGTAAGTGGATGCGGCCGGTGTACGCATTGCCCGCCAGCACCTTGATCATCGCATAGGCGTCCGTCATCGCCGTCGGCTCGGGCGTGGTTACCACCAGCGTGCTGTCGGCGGCCAGACAAAATCCGACGACCGAGGCCTGAATGCCGGCGCCGGCGTCGATGATCATAAAATCCGCCCGTTGACACAGCCCATCCAGCGACTCGATCAGCCGCTGCCGCTGAAAGGTGTTCAAATTCGCCAATGCCTCAACGCCCGAACCGCCGCACAACACCTCCACGCCCACCGGACCCAAATGGACGATTTCATCCAACTGTTTTTGTCCCGAGATAACGTGCGAAAGGTTGTAGCGGCTCTGGATGTTCATGATCACATCCAGGTTGCCCAGCCCCAGGTCGGCGTCCATCAGCACGACGCGCTGATGCGCGGCGGCCAGGCAAATCGACAGGTTCGCGGCGATGTTGGTCTTTCCAACGCCGCCTTTACCGCTGGCGATCGCCAGTACAGTCGCGTTGTGCCGCGGTGCAGTGTTTAACGCCGGATGCTGCATAATCAAATCCTGGTTGTCGGTTCTTGGGTTTTCGTGCAAAAAACAACAAGCCGCCCTTATACCGGCTGCTGCTGCGTTTTGCAAGTGTGCTCGGCGGTAAAACTAATTTTTTTCCGCGCTGCCGCAGGGATACACCGTATGCCGCTGCTGCTGATGACGCAGCAATTCGGCGGCAATGCGGTTATTCATTAAGTTTTCAGAGAGCTTTTGTATCTGATGCTTCAAATAATCGCGCACGCTGGTGCGCAGCATTGTTCGGGATTGTTCGTCGGCGACCGGGCTGATTTCAAACATACCGCCGCCGGCAAAACGAATATGATCGCTGTCGCAGAACATCAGCCGCGAGGAACGCAGATGTTCGCCGACCGCTTCGGTCATCCGCTGGGCGAATTCCGACTCGGGCAGATCCTGAGGACAGAACCCATCGCTGCGATAGTCAAAGATATTCCGGGTCAGCACGTCCCGCCGCCGCTCGGTATAGTCAATAATACGGACAAGCACCTCCGTAATATTATCGAGTGTCTGAGTTTCTGCCTTCATATTTGGTTCCTTTTTATGTCCGTCTCTATCAGACCGGTCAAGATAAGCTGGTCATCCCCGATTCGTGCTCCAGCAGATCGCGTATCTCGGTTAAGGTTTTTGTTTTGCGCAATTCCTGTATCCGCCAAAGCCGTTCAAAGACCGACTCATCGTACAGACGATGGCCGCCCTTGGTCCAGTTGGATTCCTGGATCAACCCCATGGTGGTGTAATTGTGGATGGTTTGGCGCGTAAAAGGGGTGTGCTGGACGATTTCGCCGATACGAAACAGCTTGGTCGGCACCGTAAACTTGGCGTCTTGCGGCATTTGCATTACGCTACCCAGGTCCTCTTTCGCTTATTCAAAGCAGTTATTCTCTG
>JBFZBE010000186.1:0-8623 GCA_041308685.1 Phycisphaerae bacterium | reverse complement strand
GATTTGAGGCGACCAACTGGGCGAAAAGATCAAACTCATCGGGCGGGATGTGCCGCTGCCGATAGAGACCGGCGTGGACAGTCCTTTTGAGGTCGGCACAGACCGGCTGATCGCCGCCGCCGCGGCCTTCAGTGTGGTCGAGGATGCGGTGGTGGTGGCCGATTTCGGCACGGCGGTAACGATCGACCTGGTCGATGAGTCCGGTGTGTTTGTCGGCGGCACGATCAGTCCGGGCTTTGACCTGTCGCTGGCGGCGCTGCACGAGCATACGGCCAAGCTGCCGCAGATCACGATGCAAAAACCCCATGCGGTCTATGGCGCAAACACCGCCGAGGCGATGCGGGCGGGCGTCTATTGGGCGGCGGTCGGGCTGCTGGAAACGCTGTGCCGCAAGTACGCCGAGCAGTTGGGGCGATGGCCGCATGTGATTTTGACCGGCGGGGCGGCGGCGCTGTTCAAGGACGATTGCGAGTTTGTGGATTCTTATGTGCCGAACCTGGCGGTGCGGGGCATCGTCATCGCCTGGAAAAAGTCGCTCTTTGAGGCCGATGACCTCGAACCGCAGGAGGATTGAGCGGCAGTTTCTCCGTAGGGTGGGTTATTGGTCTTTCAAGAAATAAACGAACAGCGGCAATGAAATGCGAATCTCGAATATCGAAATACGAAACAAATCCGAATGTCAAAAATTCAAAATGACCCAAACTGTTCCTTTTTGACGCATCCCTCGCGGTGTTGCGGCAGGGTTGTTTTTGACATATTGTCATTTACGTTTTGAATTTGTTTCGGATTTCGTCCCGATCTATCGGGGTCGTGCTTCGGATTTAAGCCGACCGAATAATCGGTTAATAATTCAAAAATCAATAATTGCACTATTTGATGGAGTATAATGATGTTGCCCGAACCGGAACCGCGAATCGAGCGATTTGAAAAACTTGCATACGGGATGTTTGTTCATTGGGGCTTATATTCTCAGCTTGGAAAGGGGGAATGGGTTAAGTTCCTCGAAAATATTCCAATGCATGATTACGCCAAGCTCAAGGATACTTTTACCGCAAATGAGTATGATCCGCGTACATGGGCTCGTGTTGCCAAAGAGGCCGGGATGAAATATATTTGCCTCACAACACGACATCACGAAGGTTTCTCTTTATACGACACACGGGGTCTGAATGATTTTGATGCAGTACACAGCCCGGCTGGGCGCGATCTTGTTGAGGAATTTGTCAAGGGATGTCAAAGCGAAGGCATTGTGCCTTTCTTTTATCATACGACACTCGATTGGTATCAGGCAAGTTTTGAGAAGGATTTTAAAACATACATCGATTATCTCTGCAGTTCGATAGAAATTCTCTGTCGGCATTATGGTCCGGTCGGAGGGTTTTGGTTTGATGGCAATTGGAGCAAGCCCGATGCCGACTGGCAAGAGGGCCGGCTTTACGGCATTATCCGTAAATATCAGCCTGAAGCGATGATAATAAATAATACTGGATTGCAAGCTAAAGGAGTTGTCGGGCATCAGGAAATTGACAGTGTTACGTTTGAACAGGGGCGGCCTGATCCGATTAACCGTGAAGGGATGGAAAAGTATGTGGCTGGAGAGATGTGCCAAACGATGAACCAGCATTGGGGTATTGGCGCGAATGATTTTAAGTATATGTCGCCAAAAGAAATCATAGAAAACCTGTGCGCCTGCCGAAAGGTTGGCGCCAATTATCTTTTAAATATCGGCCCAACGGCGGGCGGGAAAATTCCTGGATATGAAGCCCAAACACTGATGCGGGTAGGGAAATGGGTGCAAATGTATGCCGACGCTATTTATAATGGCAAACCATGTCGGGTTGTAACTGATGGGGCGGATTTTGCACTGGAAGCAAATGGTAAAATATATCTGTTTATTCACAATTTGGGAGTCGCAGGCCATCTGAATGTCACTACGGTGCTGCAGAAATCATATCCAAAAGTTTTTTCTGGTATAAGTCAGCATGTGACCAATATAAAATGGCTTGACAATAAAGAAGAGTTGGATTTTACACATGATAATAACATTCTGGCATTTGATGCAAAGGGGTATCCTTATGGCACGAATTTGGTTGTAAGAGTGGCAGAAGTTTCGATAAGAAACTGATCGCATCACTGTAATGCATGCCGTAAGAAAATAATTCGATCTACGTAAAGAATGAGCTCAAAGATGGTGTTGTAGAAGCGGCGATCGAACAAGAAGAGGATGCGCAAATAAAAAGGGCATCGCAAATCATGCCCTATCGAGGCGAGCCAGAGCCGTATGGAGACTTGAACGCAATGTCCCGGTTGGGGCACTGTCCTTTACACGTTCTCCCTATTCAAAACTGGCGGTTTCGATAGGAACGCCAAGAGTTCAGTGAACTTTCAACTTGAGTTTACAATTTTATATTTTTAATGTTTTATCCAATACCTTTAACATTTCTATTTATCTATAAACTGCGAACTTAAATGATGGGCTAAAGCCCATCCTACGAAACTACGAAAAATGCGGGCGAGAGGACTCGAACCTCCACGGGGTTGCCCACCAGAACCTAAATCTGGCGCGTCTGCCAATTCCGCCACGCCCGCTTTTTAATTGACTATTGATGATTGACGATTGACGATTAAAATAGACTGTCGTCGTCCGCATCGGCTTTGTCGCTGTCAGCGTCTTCGGACTCCTGATCGTCATCTTCATGTTCTTCTTCATCCGGCGCCGCGGCGGCGGGCTGCTGGTCGTGGATTTGCTCGATGCGTTTTTCCGCGTCCAGCAGAATTTTACGGCAATGCCCGATCAGTCCCATTCCCTGCTCGTACTGCCGCAAGCTCTCTTCCAGCGGCACCTGGCCGGTCTCGATCTTCTGGACGATCCCGCCGAGCGTTTCAATCGCCTGCTCAAACGTCAATTTTTCAAACGGATTTTGATTGTCTTGCTTTTTTGCCATCGTTCTATGTCAAATGTCAAATGTGTCGATTAAAATCTTAAATTATAAGCACTAAATCATAAACAAGATCAAAAAAGAAAATTCAATTTCAAAAAACCGCAATCTCCTATGATGTATCACTTTTGTTTTTTTTATTTTGAATTTGTTTATAATTTATAATTTAGTGCTTAGATTTTTACATTCTTATTCTTGTTACTTCGCTTTCGAATCGGCGGTTTTCGGCCAGTTCGGTAACCACCACATCGCCGACAGCCACCTGCGCCGTATCGGTGATGACCGCACCCGTGCGTCGGTTGAGCGTCAAGCTGTAGCCCCGCCGCAGCACCGACCGTGGGTTCAGTGCCTGTACTCTATTGTCAACGGCGGTCAATTGCAACAGCTTTTTTGACAGGATCGTTCGCATCGCCCCTTGCCCGCGTGCCTCCCAGCCGGCCAGCCGCAGCCGCTGCTGGGCGATGACCCGCCCCGGCTCGATCCGTGCCACGGCCGCCGCCGCCGCATCCATCCGCCGGCCAAGCGCTCGCAGCCGCTCGTCCATCGCATCGGCCAGGGCATCGGCCTGCTCATCGACCCACTGGGCGGCGATCCGCACCGGCCCGTATGGCGTGCGAAAGACGCTGCTGGCCAGCACCTTGTCCAGCCGAAGCTGCGAATGCCGCAGGTGGGCCGCCGCTGCCCGATTCAGCCGTGCCGCCGCCGCGTCCAGCCGGCCCAAGACCTCCCGCATATCCGGAACGGCGATTGTTCCGGCACGGGTGGGGGTTGAGGCACGGGCATCGGCGACCAAGTCGGCAATGGTCACATCGACCTCATGGCCGACAGCGCTGATCACGGGGATTTTTGAGCCGTAGATCGCCCGCGCGACCGGCTCTTCGTTAAACGCCCACAGGTCTTCCATCGAGACGCCGCCGCGGCCAACGATGAGGATTTGCAGGCCGAGCTGTTTTTGCAGCCGGTTGGCGTGAGCGATGGCGGCCGCGATCCTGGCCGAGGCCCCCTCGCCCTGCACTGGCACGTCGAACACATACAGCGTCGCGCACGGCCAGCGGTGGAAAATACTCTCGGTAATATCGACAATCGCCGCCCCCGTCCGGCTGGTAACCACCCCGATCCGCATCGCATACGGCGGGATGGGCTTTTTGTGTTCCGGGCGGAAAAGACCCTCCGCCTCCAGCCGCAGCCGCATCTGCTCAAACGCCAGTTGCAGCGAGCCGATGCCGGCCGGTTCGAGCTTTTCGGCGTAAAACTGGTACTTCCCGCCGGGGACATACACCTCCACCGAGCCGGTGGCGAGAACCTCCATCCCGTTTTCGCAGGCAAATTTGAGTGTTTTGGCCTTGCTGGCCCACATCACGCAGGGGATTTGCGACGCGGCGTCCTTGAGCAGAAAATAGCAATGTCCGCTCGAATGTTGCTTCCAGTCGCTGATCTGCCCCCGCAGCAAAAACCGCCCCGGCAGCGTATTTTCTAACGCCCCGCTGATCAGGGCGTTGAGCTGGGCGACACTGAACACCGGTATTTGATTGTCTTTCTTGGCCATCGTCCGGCCATTATACCGCACCCCCGCCCTTTCCACAACCCAGGTCAGGGCGTGATTATTTTACGGGGGATCGTAAAATTATCTTGATTATTTTACGATGGTGTCGATAATAATCATATCTATGGGCATCAAAAAACGACTTTATGACGTTATTTTGGCCGAACATCTGGCTCAAAACCGGCAAATGGCCTTTGTATCCGGCCCGCGCCAAGTGGGCAAGACAACCACTTGCAAAAATCTGTCCACATCCTATCTGAATTGGGATAATACTGACGACAGAGCCACGATCATGTCCGGCCCGGCGGCGGTGGCCGAACAATTAGGGCTGGACACGCTTGCCCTCCGTAAGCCGGTTGCGTTGTTTGACGAACTGCATAAATTTGCCCGCTGGAAGCAGTTTCTCAAGGGTTTTTTTGATGTCTATGCCGACCGGCTGGCCATTGTGGTTACCGGCAGTTCGCGGATGGATATTTACCGCCGCGGCGGCGACAGCTTGATGGGACGCTATTTTTTGTATCGGATGCATCCGCTGTCGGTGGCGGAACTGGCCTCTGTGCAATTGCCGGACACTGCACGGATTATTCGCCCTTCGGCGGTCATACCGGAGGAGGATTTTGCGGCGCTCTGGACGCACGGCGGTTTTCCTGAGCCGTTTCTAAAACGCGATGATCGCTTCAGCCGACGCTGGCGGACGCTGCGGCAGCAGCAGTTTTTGCGCGAAGATGTCCGCGATCTGACGCAGATTCAACAATTCGATCAGCTTGAGGTGCTGGTCAACCTGCTGATGTCGCGTTCTTCGGGCCAATTGATTTACAGCAATCTGGCCGCACAGGTACAGGTATCGACCGATACGCTCCGCCGCTGGATCGGGACGCTGTGCAATCTGCATCTGGGCTTTTTGGTTCGTCCGTGGTTTAAGAATGTGTCGCGTTCGCTGCGCAAAGAACCCAAATGGTTTTTGCGGGATTGGTCGTTGATCGACGATCCCGGACAAAAGGCCGAAACCTTTGTCGCCTGTCATTTGCTCAAGGCGGTGCAGGGCTGGAATGATTTGGGATTTGGGGCATTTGAATTGGGGTATCTGCGGGATACACAGCAGCGCGAAGCCGATTTTGTCGTGGTCAAAGACGGCCAGCCGTGGTTTCTCGTCGAGGTCAAAAACGCCAACGACAAAATAAGCCCGGCGCTGGGATATTTTCAAAAGCAGCTCAAGTCCCCGTTCGCTTTTCAGGTCGTATTGGACGCCGAGGCCGTCAACGCCGATTGCTTTGCGCATCCCAGCCAGGCGATGGCTGTACCGGCCCGCACCTTTCTATCGCAATTGCTGTGAACAGAAAACTCCGCAAGCCCTTGCGCTGTGGCCGTGTCAATAGGTGATCTGAAAATCCGTATAGCGGGGGTCGTGGGGCATATCGGATTGAGTGATGTCGCGGACAAAGCTGCCGAACTGGTCTTTGATGGCGTCGATGCACCGGTCAATGTCCGCGGAGCTGCCCTGCATCAAACTCTCGACGGAGCCGTCGGGGCAGTTGCGCACCCAGCCGGCCAGCCCGTATTTGGACGCGGTGCGGCGGGCCGTATAGCGAAACCCAACGCCCTGCACCCGCCCGCGAAAAATGACTTGTCTGGCGATTTTGCTCATTTCGGGCATTATAGCCGCCGCCGACAGAAAAATCCACTGTCGCCGGCAAATTCGCTTTGACAAGCCGTAAAAAGGGGTTTAGGATGCCCGTATTATGGAATATAATCCGACCATTGCTATTTTTCCCGGTTCGTTTGACCCGATCACCAACGGCCATCTGGATGTGATACGCCGCGGCAACAAGCTGTTCAGGCAGTTGATTGTGGCGGTCGGGCAAAATCCAGACAAAGAGGAGTTTTTTACCAGAGAAGAGCGCGTCGCGATGATTCGTGAACTGGTGGCCGATATGCCGCGTGTCTCGGTCGAAAGCTATGACTGTCTGACGGTCAAGTTTGCCGAGCAGAAAAAAGCCGGCGTGATGCTCCGCGGCCTGCGTAACCTGACGGATGTTGAGTATGAGTTCCAGTTGGCGATGACCAACCGCACTGTGGCCGGTATCGAAACGGTCTTTGTGATGACCAGCGAAGAATATGGCTATGTCAATTCCACGATGGTGCGGCAGTTGGCCCTGCTGGGCGGCGATGTCAGCAAGCTGATTCCGCTGTCGGTCTATCAGCGGCTCCAGCAGAAACTCCGCCAATCGCACCCGGCCGCAAAGCCCGACGTACCGGAATAACGACTTCTATCCATCCGCACTGGCTAATATGCCGGTCCGCCCGGTCGAACCGATGGCAACAGCAAAAATTTGCTGGATAACGGCGTAATTTCAGGTATAATTCCCCCCAGATTGGTTTTGCCGGCCGGCGTCAGGAAAGAGTCATAGGGTACAGGGGGGCTGTTTTTGGCACACATTTGGCACGCGCCCCTGAAACCACCTAAAATCGACTTGAGCGAGGAAGTCGTAACTGGCTTATCCGATTATACTTAAAATCATTTGCGCTCGTAGCTCAGCTGGATAGAGCACCGGATTTCTAATCCGTAGGTCGGGGGTTCGAATCCCTCCGGGCGCGTTTTTATAAATCCATGAAAAATAATATTTTATATTAAACTATTGATGAGAAGGTGTTTCTTGTTTTTCATTTTCCGCCTGTTTTTCCGTCTTATTTTGCCAAAAAGAGGTTCTTCCGGTAAATGCTTAGATTGCATCCTGTGGGCTAAAGCCCATCCGGAGAAAATTCTATAAACTCCGTCCAAAAATCCGTGAAAATCTGTGGACAAAATCTTAATCCTGTAAATCCTGTCTAAAAAATGTCCTAAAAAGTCATTGTCACACGCACGGCGGCGACGACGGCGTCCTGGGTTGAGCCGGTTCCGCCGGGGTGAGTTACATACTGCACCGACGGTGTCAGATTCAACCAGCCGGTCAGTTGGGCGTTGTAGTAGGTCTCAATAACACTTTCGTAGTCGTTGCGATAGGTAACGTCCGCGCGGTCGCTGAAATACCCGCGGGCGTAGCCGACGCCCAGCACGTCCTCATCGCGGCCGTCCAGCAAGCCCTGATATTGCATGCCGAAGCTGACAAAATTCGGGATATCGTTAGTGCGGCCGGGGGCATAGCCGTAACGGCCGAACAGGCCAAGACCCTGCGTGTCATCGGGGGTGTTGTTTTCTTTGATCAGCATCTGGTCGGCGCTGAGATATAGTCCCGTATCGTCGCGATAGAGCTTGTCGGCATCGCTGTTGGCACGGGGTTCGGGGCTGTACCACATCCCGACGCGGTAGGCGCCCTGCAGGTCGCCGTTGGCCGAGCCAAGCCGCGGCGTGATGCCCGTCTCGGTCATATAGAGAAAATAATCCTCATCGTGAAAGGCGGTGTTAAAGCCGGTTTCACGTTTGTCGGCCTGTGCATCGGCGGCGCCGGCCGACAGATACCAATCCGACTCCGGATTGAAATACGCAATGACGCCCAGCCCGTTATCCGGGAACGGGATCGTCGGGTTGTTGACCAAGGCGCTGTTGAGGAACTGTGCGTTTTCGTCATTGGCAAAGGCATTGCAGTCAAACGACACCGGACAGCCGCGATGTTCAAACCCGCCGGTCAGATCGAGTTTGCCCAAGCGGATTTGCAGCGCCTCGTCAAAGAACGACTGCTGGTACCACAGCTCGATGATATTGATCGCCTCGCGCGGGGCAAAATCGCCGTTGACGCCGAACGCGCTGCCGACGGAGGTCTCATCAATGCTTTGTCGCGACCACGTCCCTTCGGTCAGCATATACAGCTCGGCGCCTTCGATGCCCAGCAGACGCTCCAGGTCGGCAGTCATTTCCAGGTCATAGCTGCCCGACCAGCGCCCCTGATGGTTGTGGGTGCTGGTGCCGCCGCGGGCGTTCTGCTGATAGATATGCGTCAGCCCGAAGTTGAAATCAAACCCGCTGGATTCAAGCGTTTGATAAGTATCCGTGATGATGCTCGGCGCTGTGTTTTTTTCGGACGGTGCGTCCTGCGCAACAACCGCTCCGCAAACAGCCCAAAGGCAGAGCATACGCAGATTATTTGCGTCCATCGGCGTCTCCTTTTTCTCGGCAGAATTAAGAGTTTACTTTGGTAAGGTATCG
>JBFZBE010000185.1:0-2666 GCA_041308685.1 Phycisphaerae bacterium | reverse complement strand
TTGCCGGCGGAGGCGGTATGGCGCAGGGCGGTGGCGATATGCTTGATTTCCTGCAACCCGGTGTCGACGCCGATGGGCCGGGCAAGCTGACCGCTGATTTTGAAGCCGTTGTACTGGGCGGGG
This sequence comes from Phycisphaerae bacterium, assembly GCA_041308685.1. Taxonomy (GTDB): domain Bacteria; phylum Planctomycetota; class Phycisphaerae; order Sedimentisphaerales; family Anaerohalosphaeraceae; genus T3Sed10-213. Next base: position 2,543 of record JBFZBE010000185.1, on the reverse strand, counting down.
TTGTGGCTGGCCGTTACCTGGACGCCCCCGCAAGTGCCCAGATGATTGATGGCAAAGTACATCTGGGGCGTGTCGATCAGGCCGATGTCGATGACGTTGGCGCCGGCGGCGTTCATCCCGGCGGTCAGGGCCTTGGCCAGTGCGGGGCTGTGCTTACGCATATCGCGGCCGACGCAGACGCTCTGAGCGTTGGCCATGCCGCGGTCGTAGCCGCGCAGCAGCGACCGCAAAAACTGCGCCGTCGCGTGGCCGATCTTCCAGGCCGCCTCTTCGTCCAGCTGCTCGCCGTACAGGCCGCGAATGTCATACGCTTTGAAAATTGCCGGATCCATAAGTCCGCTCCGTAAAAAGTGTTCCGATTCTGTCCTTTTCCTTGGAATACAACCATCTTACGACCAAAATCTGAGGTTGTCAATCCTTATTCACGCAAACAATAGCCGTACCAAGGCAATCGCATGAAACAACAGCGCGGCAGCGCAAGCTGCCCGATAAAGCTCTCCCCCTGCCAAGGGGGAGTACCCCGCTTAGCGGGGGGAGGGGGTGCTGTGGGGCACGCCATCCGGCCGCTTGCGCGGCTCGGCTATTGCTCCTTATGCACCACGGTTGGAGTCGTAGTCCACCCTACCTTGCGTTACGACCCGACACGCCAGGCCAGAAATTCTTTGAGGGCTTCTTTGATCAGTGCGGGGTCGTATGCTTTTTGACTGCCCAGCCGGAGTTTGTATTGGGCGATAAAGTAGCCCAGTATCTTGTCGTCGCCGATGAGCGTCTGGGCGGCGATGTTCATTTCCACAAACAGCCGCCGCAGCTCAAAATACTCGGTCATATTCAATTCGCCGAAGAGATTTCTATGCTTGACCTTGCCAAGTTCGGCCAGACGGATTTTGGTGTTTTTGACATAATCCTCCGAGATGTCAAAGCCGCAGTAGTCGCGTCCCAACTGCATGGCGGCCGCGGCGGTCGTGCCGGAGCCGTTGAACGGATCCATCACCAGATCGCCGGGCTTGGAGCTGGCCGCGATGATCCGCCCCAAGAGCAGTTCGGGCATCTGGCACGGATGCCAGCCCTGCCGCTCGTAGAACGTGCCGCAGACCCGCGAATACTCGCTCCAGACATCGTTGGGGATCTTGCCGGTCGCGTTGGAGCGTTTATCATTATAGATAAGCTGCCGATCCGACGGCAGGCGCACGGCCAGGTCATTAAACACACAGTTTTTGGCGTCTTTGACAAAATAAAAGAGATGCGCGTGCGAGCGGGCGAATTTGAACTTGGTCTGCTGGCCGAAGGTGTAGTGCCAGATGATCCAGTTGCGCAGCTCCAGCCCCAGCTCCTCGCCGATCAGCCGGATATGGGCGGCGTACTCAGCCCCGATGGCGATATAAAACGACCCGTGCGGCTTTAGGACCTTTACGCACGCGGCCATCCAGTCCTTTGTCCAGGCCAGATAGTTGTTCTTTTCGACCTTGTCATGATACTTGTCGTACTGGTAGCCGATATTGAACGGCGGGTCGGCAAACACCAAATCCGCAAACGGCTCATCGGCCTTGCTCAGCAGTTCGATACAATCCCCAGCGATAATCTGGTTTTTATAGTTTTTCATAGGGGTATCATACGGAAAGGGGCGTTTTTTTAAACCGCAAAAGGCATAATGTCAATTCAATCAGTTGAAATTTCCCCCAAACGCGGTGTATAAGAAACAAAAGCCGAGCCGCGCAAGCGGCCGGATGGCGACACCCACGGGGTAACGCCTGATCGGGCAGCTTGCGCTGCCGCGCTTTTGTTTTGTGCGATTGCCTTGGGCAAGATGCGGCAAAATGTTAAAATTTTGTAAGTTTTTGGCGTGCTAACGAAAAAAAGGTACAACATTTGCTTGCGGGCGGGTATAATCGGGGTCAAAGCCGAGGGGAAAACGGCCGCATCGGGTTTTGCGGCGGATGGCGGTGTTCGAACCCCGTTTACGATATTATAACTTATTTATATAAAAGAAGTTATCATTAAGGAAGAACGAATGAAGCTGGCGGTGTTGAATAGCTGGTTGTTGAAGATTTTCGGCTCGCGGAACGAGCGGCTGGTCAGGTCATATATGCAGTCGGCTGTGGAGGCCGGCAAGCTGGAACCGCAGATGCAGGCGCTGGACGATGCGGGATTGATGGCCAAGACCGCCGCGTTCAAGGCCAAGCTGGCCGACGGCGCCCGGCCGGAGGACATTTTGGTCGAGGCGTTCGCGGTCGTGCGGGAGGCGGCACGGCGGACGATGAATATGCGGCATTTTGACGTGCAGTTGGTCGGCGGCAATGTGCTTTACGAGGGCAAGATCGCCGAGATGGCCACCGGCGAAGGCAAGACGCTGGTAGCAACGCTGGCGGCGTACCTGGGGCATCTGGCCGGCCGCAAGGTGCATGTGGTGACGGTCAACGATTATCTGGCCAAGCGCGACGCCGAGTGGATGGGGCCGACGTACCGGGCGCTGGGGCTGTCGGTCGGGGCGATCCAGGCGGATATGGACACCACCGGCGACGAGCGGCGGGCGCAGTACGCCTGCG
>JBFZBE010000184.1:0-3595 GCA_041308685.1 Phycisphaerae bacterium | reverse complement strand
TTGCCGGCGGCATCACATCCTGCGGTTGTCGCTGTTTGGTTCTGCGTTGCGCGACGATTTCAGACCAGACAGCGATATTGATATATTGGTGGAGTTTGACCCCGCTTATGTCCCCGGATTTTTCAAATTTGCCGAGATGGAAGATGAACTGGCCGGGTTTTTCGACGGGCGAAAAGTGGACTTAAGAACTCCGAATGATTTGAGCCGCTATTTTCGCGATGCAGTCTTGTCTTCCGCCGAGGTGTGCTATGTTCAACAGTGATATGCCGTGACTTCGGCACATCCTGGATGCGGCTAACGAGGCCGTATTGCTTTGTCAGGCACGCACACGAAAAGACCTGGACTCCGACCGAATGCTGAATCTGTCATTGGTGCGTCTGCTTGAGATTGTCGGCGAGGCGGCCTCCGGCATCTCCGAAGAGCTCAAACAATCGCACCCCGACATCCCTTGGCATCAGATGACTGCAATGCGAAATCGGCTCATTCACGGCTATTTCGATATCAATCTGGATGTCGTGTGGCGAACCATTCAAGATGATTTACCGCCGCTGATTGAAAAAATCGATCCTCTTATCTCTTAATCACATCGGGCGGGCATTCGCCCTGCGCGTTGTCTAAAGCTGCCGATTCAGCGATCTGCACAGGTCTTTGTAGTCATCTACCGTCTTTGCGCCCAGAAGCCAGATCGGGAATGCCGTTTTGTTGTGGTTGAGCGGCTCGGACAGGTCTGCGATGCCGCTGCACAGGTCGCCGTCGGGCGTGCCGGGGATGGGCGAAAAATCGCTGAGCATCACCCGCAGCCCCAGCCGATGGGCAAACCGCATCGCCGCTTCCAACTGCTGAACGGCAAACCGCGGATGGCCGAGCATCTGGTAGGCCGCAACCTGGCGCATATCGGCCCCTGCCCGCCGCAGATGTTCGGCCGCGGCGGCCAGTTCATCCGAGGCGACCTTGCCGCCGCCATCAGCGTCGTGAAAGGCCGCCGCGTTGCTTTCATAGCCCAAATAGAACGTGCCAAACCCCGCCCGCACCATCAGCGTGGCCGCCTCTGGCGTCAAAAACCGCGCATGCAGGCCGTTGGGCGTGTGCCAATTGACCTTCCAGCCGCGGCTCAACACGGCCTCCAAAAACACCAGCAGCCCTTTGTCCGCCTGATACAGCAGGGCATCGTCGTAAAACGCAATGTCCGTTACTCCCCGCCCGACCAAACACGCCGCCTCGTCAAGACACTCTGCAACCGGCCGCACGGCAAACCCCGCCCCCGACTGCGGCACATAGCAATACCCGCACCGGAACGGACAGCCCCGCGTCAGCGTCATTGCGCCGGTGTGCAGCGCCGGATACAACTCCCACGCCGGCACAGCAGCCCCCTCCTGATCCGCAATATCCAGCGCCGCAAACAGCGGCGTCAGATCATCCCCCCGCACCACCACATCCGCCCCCAGCGACGCGGCGTGGTCAGGACAGCACGTCGCATAAAACCCGCCGCCGACCACCTTGGCCGCCGGACAGACCCGCCGCACATCCTCAATAACTTCGCGCACCCCCGGATACCAGTACGTCATCACGGTCTGGATCAAAACCGCGTCAAACGGGGCGCGTTCCTGCAAAAATCGCACAAACTCCGCCTGCGGCCGTCCAAACCGGCAGTAATGGCGTGGGATTTGCTTGAATTGAGGCGGTTTGGGCAGCCGTTCCCTGCGGTACGCCCCGCGTCCCCAGTCGTCGCCGCGCCCTGCATCCGCCCCTGAAAGTCGATCTAAGTAATCCCATATAAAGAGGTTGCAACTTTTTCGAAGGCGGCCTGCGACCCCCAAAAGGCCGTAGGGTTTGAGCCAAAAATCGTACGCTGAAAAATCGTAAATCGGCGGATTGACCAGCAGTATTTTAGGGTTATTTTTATCCATCTCTCAGACCAGAAAGCCGCAATGTTTAGATTTTTTTGTATTTTACGCAATTTTTCCCCAAAAACACTTGCAAAAGCACAATAAGTTTATATATTTGTAGGGCTTTGGCAAGTGCGATTTATAGAACCATTACCGGACAACCGTCCGACTGAAAAACACGGAGTACACTATGGCAAGAGAATGTTGTTTTCTGGGTAAAAAGACCACCGCAGGCAGAAGCTATGCGACGCGCGGTAAAGCCAAGTATCTGGGCGGCGTCGGTACCAAGGTAACCGGCATCACCAAGCGCAAGTTCAAAGCCAACATCCAGCGGGTGCGGGCGGTCATCGGCGGCAAGGTCTGTCGCGTGCGCGTCTCGACCAAGGCGATTCGGATGGGTCTGGTCGTTAAGCCCATGAAGCGCAACTACACCGCCGCCGCGGCCAATTAACGCGTCGTTTGGGTTTGCATAACAATAAAAGCAAGCACCCGCTCAGGATGCTTGCTTTTTCGTTTTTGAAGTGAATGTGCCGGCTATTTCCGGTCTCTCATCCGAGCCAGAAGCTGAAATACAGGTACATCGCCAGCACCAGCCCCAGCACCACCGCCGTACCCAAAATGTCCCAGCCGTTCCACTCTTGCGGCCGAACTCATTTCACTGCCCGCACTTGGAAATCGTACCCATCGCGTCCCGTAATTGTGGTGTTGACAAATTGCCCCGGTTTGGGACGGCCGCCGGTGATCCGGCAGATGCTGTCAATGTGGGGGGCTTGGCCGTAAAAACGTCCGATAATATCCCTGCCGCCAACCTCATCGACCAGCACGGTCAGTTCTTTGCCGACCCAACTGTCCATCTTGGCAAAGACGATCTCCTGCTGGGTGCGCATCAGCCGATCCACACGGTCGTGCTTGACCGAATCGGGCAATTGGTCGGGCAAGTCCGCCGCGGGCGTTCCCGGCTCGGCAAAAAATGGAAAACACCCCAGCGCGTCAAACCGCGCCCACCGGACAAACTCCAGCAATTCCTCGAATTCCGCCTCTGTTTCGCCCGGATAGCCGACGATAAATGTCGTGCGCAGAACGACATCGGGCATTTTCGCCCGCAGTTGTTCGATCAGACGGATATTTTTTTCGCGGGTGTCCGCCCGGCGCATACATTTGAGGATGCGGTTGCTGATGTGCTGAATCGGCAAATCGGCATAATGCAGGACTTTTTGGCTGTTGGCCATCGCATCCAGCAAGGCGTCATCCACGCCGGACGGGTACAGATACATCAGCCGTATCCAGCGCAGGCGTTCCAGCTTTTCCAGCTCGGCAATCAGCTTGACCAGTCCGTTTTCAATCTTCAAATCGCGGCCGTAATAGTTGCTGTCCTGTGCAATCAAGCTCAATTCGACCGCGCCGTTTTCGACCAATTCGCGTGCCTCATCGACGACAATATCCATCGGTTTGCTGCGAAAACGCCCGCGAATCGACGGGATTGTACAAAAGGAGCATTTTCGGTCGCAGCCCTCACTGATGCGCAAATACGCCCAATGCGCCGGCGACAGTAACAGCCGACCTCGGTCGTCGTGAATATGCGGCACAGCGGCATCCGCGTTGTTCACGGGCAGGATGCCCGTGTTACGGTTTTGCAGGCAGGCGGCCACTACATCGGCGATGGTGTCGCGCTGGCCTAAGCCGACAATCGCGTCGATGCCGTTGACCTC
>JBFZBE010000183.1:0-4058 GCA_041308685.1 Phycisphaerae bacterium | reverse complement strand
GCCATTTCCAATAAAGGCGTTTTACGCTTATCGCAAGGCAAAAGGGAAAAGGCAAAGGGCAAAAGGTCAAGGGAAAAGGAAAAATCAAAAACCACACAACGCCTGCGCCGTTAGGCCACCTTGCTCCAGTACAAGAGCAAAGCCACTCCGAATGCCCGCATTCCCGGCAGCATCCTGTTCCTTTTGCCCTTTTCCCTGTCATTTTACCTTTTCACTTTTTACTTTTTACTTGGCCGCGATGACCAAACGGTATGACTGGAAACAGCACTTTATTATAGGACAATCCGAGGGAGGATTTAGTAAAAATACTGATTTTTTGCATTTTTGTCCGGCAATCCACAAACACCAACTTGCCCCACAGCCAGTGCAAAAAAAAGACAATTACGTTGTCATATTCGCAAACGCCATCCGCTTTTAGCCGCAGGGTTGTGATTATTATAGGAGCATTTCACACGCACTCGCGGTTTTTGTCCTGTTTTCCTCTCGGTTTGGTATGAAATGGCCTGCCGATTCCTCATCGAATGTCTGATTCTATTTGTTTTCTGTCGCCTAAAGTCGCTTTGCCGTTAAGACGATATTGCCCTCGCACCCACGGATGAAGTGCGGCATCGAATTAGGAATAAAACCGAACCTGCACGGAAAATAAGAAAAGAAAGGGTCCACGATGTTCAAGAACATGAAGCTATCCACGAAAATGACACTGGGATTCGGGGCGATGGTGCTGATCGCCGCGACGCTGAGCGTTGTGGGCTGGTATCTGCTCAACCAGATCGACCAGACCGCAAAATTGGCTCAAAGTGCCGACAATTGCATTCTCAATTTTGAAGGAGTGCGTCGGCAGGAAAAGAACTATATGATCCGCGGCGACCGTGTGCCGGCAGGCGATACCAAAAATGCCGCCCAAAACTGGCAGGAACAATACAGCAAGCTGCAAGAGCAATTGAAGTTGCTTGCATCCAATACCGGCCTTGATGCTGAAGAACATGCCTTTGTTCAGGAAGCAGATAAAAATCTGGGCAGTTACGGCCAGGCGTTCCAGACCACACTTGAGGCACGCAAGGCCAAGGATCAGGGCTTTGCCGATTGGGGCAGCGTCGGGCGGGAGATTACCGCCAGCATCGGTACGGCACGCGGCGAAACCATCGAACCGGCAATTAAAGCGGCTCTGACAGAAAAGAACGTGGACACAATGGAACACTGGACACGCATCGAAAAGTCGCTCAATGAAGATGTGGTGCAGCAATTCTTGCTCCAGCGCGTATGTGCTGTTTATTTGATTGCAACCGCTCAGGATGTTCAGTATGAAAGTTATCAAAAACAGCTTCAGGTTACCCAGGACGGGCTGAGCAAGTGGACACAGCTTGTACAGGGCGAGCCGGCGCTGGAAAATGCCGCCGCAGCCATCAAGGCATCACTGGATAAGTATCAGGATGCGGGCAAACGGTTCTACCAGGCGATCTTGAGCGAGCGGCAGGCCGAGGCGGCAATGGTCACCGCGGCGCGCAGCTTGAACGAGAACCTATCAACAGCCAGCAAAGAGCTGAATGAACACGAAGAAGAACTGGTTGTGTTTGCCGATATGTTCTCGTTGATTTTGACGGTGTGCGGCGTGGTTTTGGGTGTAACGCTGGCGATTTTCATTACCCGCAGCATCACCAAACCCATCAACCGCATCGTGGCCGGGCTGACCGAAGGGGCACAGCAGGTCGCCAGTGCGTCCGGTCAGGTGTCGGCGGCCTCGCAGTCGCTGGCCGAGGGCGCGACCGAGCAGGCGGCGGGACTGGAAGAAACATCCTCCAGCTTGGAGGAAATGTCCTCAATGACCAAGCAGAATGCCGACAACGCCCAGCAGGCCAACACCTTGGCCTCCGAGGCGCGTAACGCCGCCAAGGGCGGGGCGGAATTAATGCAGAAAATGAGCAAAGCGATCGATGACATTCAAAAGTCGTCCGACCAGACGGCCAAGATCATCAAGGTTATCGACGAGATCGCCTTTCAAACGAACCTGTTGGCACTGAACGCCGCGGTCGAAGCGGCCAGAGCGGGTGAGGCGGGCAAGGGCTTTGCCGTCGTGGCTGAGGAAGTCCGTAACTTGGCGATGCGGTCGGCGGAAGCGGCCAAGAACACGGCCAATATGATCGAAGAATCCGTCAAGAACGCCAAGAACGGCGTGGAGATATCCAACGAGGTCAGCAAATCGCTGGAAGAGATCGTCAACGGCATCGCCAAAACGACCGACTTGGTCGGCGAGATCGCCGCGGCCAGCAGCGAACAGGCGCAGGGCATCGATCAGGTCAATACCGCTGTCGCCCAGATGGATAAAGTCACCCAGCAGAACGCCGCCAACGCCGAAGAAAGCGCCAGCGCCAGTGAAGAACTCAGCGCTCAGGCCGAACAGATGCAAACTATCGTCAATGAGCTGGTTCGGCTGATCGACGGGGCCAATGCGGCCGTCCAATCCACCGCGGCCGCCGGCCGTACAACCGGCACGGCCAAAGCCAAGGCCAAGCTGGGATTAAGCGACCACACCTTTCATGCCATCGCCGAAGGCAAAGGACACAGCACAACCGTAAAAACCCCTGCAAAGCAGAGCTTGCCGCTGGATAACAGCGGATTTGAGTCATTTAACGGATAACCCTTTATCGAAAGGACATCGGATGAGCTTGTTTGATTGGAATGATTCGTTCTCGGTGGGCGTGGCCGCGATGGACACACAGCACAAGCGGCTGGTCGAGTTGGTCAATCGTATCTACGAGGCCATGCGCGGCTCCAAAGGCGATCAGGTGGTTGCGACGATCCTGCAGGAGTTGGTGGTTTACACCAAGACGCATTTTACCGCCGAAGAGACGCTGATGCGCAAGGCGGGCTATCCGCAATTGGAAACCCACATTGTCCGGCACAAAGCACTACTGGAAAAGGTCCAGCAGATGACCGACATCTCCAAGTCCGGAAAAATGGTCGCCACCGTCAGCTTGGCGACATTTTTGAAAGATTGGCTGGTGACCCATATCCAGAATGAAGACCGGCTTTACGGGATTTATATCCATCAGCACCAAGCGGTCTGTGTGTAAAGAAAGTTTACGGAAAAATTTCCGTTAAGCAGCCGCTGCCGTTGGACGATAGCGGATTTGAGTCGTTTAACGGATAAACTATTCTGTCGGCGGCGGTCTGCTTGACCGCTGCTGATTTGATGTGAAATAGCGTCCTATAAAAGGAGATTTTGAAATGGAAAAAACCGCTGTAAAAGAAAGAACAATGTCCCGCGAGGGGAAATATCTGACCTTTATACTCGGCCGGGAAGAGTACGGCATTGAAATCCTGAAGGTCCGGGAAATCATCGGCTATATGGACATCACCGCTGTGCCGCGGGCGCCGGAATACATCAAAGGCGTCATCAATCTGCGCGGGCAGGTGATCCCGGTGCTGGACCTGCGCAGCCGGTTCAGCATGGACACCGCCGAGGTAACCGAGCAGACCTGTATCATTGTTGTCGAGATCAATCAGCACGGCCGCCGTTTCAACACGGGGCTGGTGGTCGATCAGGTGCAGGAAGTGCTGGACATCAGCGGTGAGAACATCGAGGACGCCCCGCAGTTCGGCGGCGATGTGCAGACGGATTTTATCCTCGGCATCGGCAAGGTGCAGAACGCCATCAAGATATTGCTGGACATCGACAAGGTGCTGGGCAATGTCAATGTCGGCGAAATGACCAACTAAGTATAGTTCGTAGTTTGTGGTTTGCAGGAAAGGGCGTTCGCTTTCGGCGGACACTCCGTAAAATAAAGATGATGACAAAGGAGACTGTATGGCAAAATCACTGATGATTGTCGATGACTCGGCCACAATGCGAAAGATCATCATCCGCACGGTGCGGATGAGCGGGCTGGAGTTCGACCGCACCGAAGAGGCCGGCAATGGCAAAGAGGCGCTGGACAAGCTGCAAAGTGCGCCGGTGGATATCGTGCTGTGCGATATCAATATGCCGGAAATGAACGGCACCGAGATGGTCAAGGCCGCCCGCAAGCTGGACTGCTGCAAGAATACAAAGATCATTATGG
>JBFZBE010000182.1:0-3633 GCA_041308685.1 Phycisphaerae bacterium | reverse complement strand
AGCTGTCGGTTGGAGCGATTCGACGCCGATCGATTTTGCGATCGGTCAGAAGCTGGGATTTGATTTCAATTGGTATTCGGCGTTTCATCCTATCACCGATTTGTGGCCGTGTTTTGAACCCAAAGTGATCGCACAATTCCCGGATGGCTCCTCGCATCAGATGCAGTATGACGGTGTGATCGTTTTGCAGCGTCCCGGCGCCGGCAGCATTCCCTCCGAGGTCGGCCATACGCTCAAAGACCGCAAAAGCTGGCAGGAGCATTACCTGCCGCGGCTTCAGTTTCACACGGACCGGATCGAAAAAGCGCTGGTCAACACCGGCGATGCCATGATCGCCTGGGAAAAGGGCGGCTTTGATTTCCTTCACAGCGGCAAACGCTCGTTTCATTGCGGGCTGATGTGCGGGTCGCTGTTCGGGCAGATTCGCAACTGGCTGGGGGTGGAAAATTCGATCTACCTGTATATGGACGACCCCGGCCTGTTCCAAGAGATCATCGACACCTCGGCCAACCTGCGGTATGCGTGCGTCCAGTACGTCCTGAATAAAGGCGTTACATTCGATTTTGCGCATTTCTGGGAAGATATCTGCTTCAAAAACGGGCCGCTGATCGACCCGGAGGTCTTTGCTCGTTTTGTCGGGCCGCACTATAAACGCATCACGGAATTGCTCAATGCACATGGGATCGATATTGTTTCGGTGGATTGCGATGGATTGATTGATGCGTTGATCCCGGTGTGGTTTGAAAACGGCGTCAATACGATGTTTCCCATCGAAGTGGGGACATGGAATGCCAGCATCCAGCCCTGGCGGCAGCGGTATGGACGGCAGTTGCGCGGCGTCGGCGGGATGAACAAGGTCGTTTTTGCGCAGGATTACGCTGCCATTGACGCCGAAGTCGAGCGGCTCAAGTCCCTTGTGGAATTGGGCGGATACATCCCTTGCCCCGACCATCGCATCGCGCCGGACGCCAAGTGGGAAAACGTGCAGTACTATTGCGAAAAAATGAAAAAAGCGTTTGGAGGATAATGAGTGATGCAAAGCATTCAATCGACACGATGCTCCACAGTCGAGATGGTCAAGTACGCGCTGGGTGCATGCAGTGAATCACTGATTATGAACTCGTTTTTCGGGTTTGCGATGCTGTACTACACCAAGGCGCTGGGACTGCCGGCCTCATGGGCGGGGATTGCGTCTTTGGTGTCGATGTTTTTGATCTTGCGCTATCCGGTAACCAAAGCATTGCTGGAGAATCTGCGTCAGGCCTCGGCGGACGTTCCATAGTACAAAGGCGTGTATTTTATGCTGGCAATTTGCGGCAACGCATATAAAATTACTCTTTAATATGCTCCATGTGATCCGAAATTCTGCGTTATTTTTTGGCAAGTTTATCAGCTCTCCCAAGAGTATCGGGGCGATTGCGCCCAGCAGTGCCGCCCTGGCGCGGCGTATGGTCGAGGCGGGCGGGGTCAAAAACGCTTCTTTTGTGCTGGAATTGGGGCCGGGGACGGGGGCGTTTACCAAGCTGATCGCCGCCAATCTTAAAACTGACGCACAATTGCTGGCGATTGAGGCCGATCCGCATCTGGCGGTCATGCTGCGAAAGAAGATGCCGGATGTTCGGATTGTGGCCGGTTCTGCCGAGCATATCGACCGGATTCTCAAATCCTACCGTCTTCCGCAGGCGGATTGTATCATTTCCGGCCTGCCGTGGGCGGCTTTTGACGCCGGATTGCAGGATCGCATCCTCAATGCCGCCCACGATGCCCTCTGCCCCGGCGGCACGTTTGCAACGTTTGCATACATTCACGCCTTGCCGCTGCCGCAGGCCAAGCGGTTCCGCCAAAAACTGGAATCCGCCTTCAGCCGTGTCCAGCGCACCCCGGTTGTCTGGAATAACCTGCCTCCTGCCTTTGTCTATTTTTGCACGAAATAGTCATTTTCTGCTGCGGTCACATTTATTATTGCTCTAATATCATAGACTTTATACCATATTCTCTATTACATAGCACTATCTTGCTATTTTTTTCAAAATCAAACTTCAAAAATTTTCTATAAGTTAGCAGAATTGTGAAAAAAATCACATTTCCAGTGCAAGCTTTTTTATTCTGAAAATCGTATATTACGGGTGTGTCAGTGGTAAACAAATGCAATTATAAAGGTAAGGATTCAACAATGAAACGCGCGTATTATTTGGAGTTGGCACAACAAGGCCTGCGGTTCCCGATCGGGGCGGATTTGGTCTTGAAAGAACATGTTGACCATAAGGCGATCCATTGCAACGGTCTTCGGCTGGGCAAAGTGCTGGAAGAGGCCGCGATGCGGTTCAAGACGCCGTTTGCGATGCCGGTGATGGATTTGATGCTGGAAAAAGACCTGATGCTGCGGGCGATGGGCGGCGTGGCGGAAAAAGACATTCCGACCTTCCATTTCAAGTCCACTCCGACCGACGAGCAGATCGCGGCCATCCGCAAAAACCTCAGCGGCCCGCTGGACAAACGCCTGACGGCCGACATCGACGCAATACGTTACATCGCGGAAAATACCGATCTGGTTCCTGTGGGAATGTGCATTGGGCCGTTCTCGCTGACGACCAAGCTGCTTTCCGACCCGATCACTCCGGTTTATATGGCCGGGATGGGAATGACCGCCGAGGATTGCGACGAGGTCAAGATGCTGGAGACGATCCAGCAGTTGTCGATTGAAATTATCCTGCGGTCGATGCGCGAACAGGTCAAGGCCGGAGCCAAGGTGTTCTTTATCGCCGAGCCGGCGGCCAATTCGGTCTATGTGTCCCCGCTGCAAATGAGCAAGGGCTCGGATGTCTTTGAGCGCATCGTGATGAAAAACCTCCGCGCGATCAAGGCCGAGCTGGATGCGGCAGGCGTGGATCTGCTGTTCCACTGCTGCGGCGAACTGACCAACGAGATGCTGATCGCGTTTACGACGCTCGATCCGGCGATCCTGAGCTTGGGCTGCTCGCGCAAGCTGTGGGAAGACGCTGCGATCGTCCCCAACAACATCGTCCTTTACGGCAATCTGCCGTCCAAGAAGTTCTTCAGCGATGAACTGATCACCGTTGCCGATATCAAGCGGATGTCGCATGAGTTTCTGGCCAAGATGAAAAAGACCGGTCACCCGTTCATCCTCGGCACCGAGTGCGACGTCTTGAGCGTACCCGGCCACGAGGCGACACTGATGAAAAAGGCCATGGCCATCGTCCATTGTATGGAAGAAGAGCCGGTCGGCATCAACGCCGCATAATCGGCGACAACACAAAACATCTTATACCCTCCTCCGCCCGCGGCCTCGGCTGGTTATTCCAGTTGAGGCCGCGGTGTTTTGGAAATCGCGTGAAACAAAAGCCGAGCCGCGCGAGCGGCCGGATTGCGATATGCACAGGGTAACGCCTTATCGGGCAGCTTGCGCTGCCTCGCTTTTGTTTCATGCGATTGTCCATAGACAACCGCGCGGCAGCGGATATAATGATGCCTAATGGACAGCGGCGTGCAGATCAACCTGCAGCAGGATGCCGCCGTCGGGCAGATCATCACCCGCTTGACGGCCGCACAGAGCAAAGCCCCCCCGGTCAAAGCCGACGGGACGTGGGGATCGTACGCGCCGCTGTCCATTAG
>JBFZBE010000181.1:0-3261 GCA_041308685.1 Phycisphaerae bacterium | reverse complement strand
ATACACTCGCGCGACGGCAGCGACTGCAGGCCGAACTCGCACAAAAACCGCGGGATGTGCGTCTTATCGAACAGATAATCGCCGATGGATGCAAACTGATTCCACACCTGCCAGAAATGATGCGTCCCCTCGGCGGGCGCATTGAGGTCTTTGGCGTCGGGCGCTCCCAGCGGCGTAGTCGGGATGTATTCGCGATCCGGGTCAAACTCGGCCAGCAGCTCCGGCAGCAGCTTGTGGTAAATGCCGCGGCCGTAAAACTTGCGTCCGCCGCCCAACCGGCCGGTCTGATGCAGATGGTCGATCCGGCTGTTGCCGCACCAGACAGCCAGACACGCATAATTGCGCAGCCGCTTTACGACCGCCTCGGCCTCGGTCTGCACCAGCTCGGCAAACCACGGCCGATCCGGATAGTATGCGCTGACAAACGCGAAATCCTGCCAGACCAGAATGCCCAGCCGGTCGCACAGGCGATAGAAGATGTCGTCCTCATACAGCCCGCCGCCCCAGACCCGCAGCATATTGATGTGTGCTTTTTTAAGTTGCCCCAAAAGGCGTTCGTATGCCTGGGGCGACTGCTCGCCGGCAAACAGCGACAGCGGCGTCCAGTTGGCGCCTTTGATGTACACCGGCGTATCGTTGACCTCAAAGCGAAACGCCTGCCCCTGCCGCGTATCGCCGCGCTGGATGCGGATCGAGCGAATGCCGAACTCGGTCTTCTTTTGATCCAGCACCGCCCCGTCGGCGTCCAGCAGCACGGCCGTCAGGGAATACAGATGCGGCACGCCATAGCCGGCCGGCTGCCAGAGGATCGGCCGCTCGATGCGCATCACCGTGGCGTTTTGCGTATCGCCGCCGGCCAGCGGCAGGGTCTGCTCCAATGACAGCCCGCCGCCGCTGATGCACAGCCGCACGGACAGATCGCGGTGCGAGGCATTATCGGCGCGCCGAATGCACACCGCCGCCCGCACATCGGCGACTTGCGCATTGCAGTCGATGGTACGGATATGCAGGTCGTCCAGCCGTGCGGCCGTATAAGTCTCCAGCCGCACCGGACGAAAAATGCCGCAGCCCGGCAGCGACGGCCCCATCGCCGAGCCGAATTGGTACTGTGCCTTGCGGATATACGAGCGGCGCGGATCGCCGTAGTGCAGGTCGCTGAGCCGGCCGTACCGCTGCATCAGCCGCTCGGCGTGCGCCAGCGCCGGCAGAAATTTGACCACCAGCGTATTGACCTCTTCGCGCAGCAGACCGGTTACCGGCAGCCGATGGGGGATAAACATATTTTCGGTCTTGCCGATGAGCTTTTCGTTGAGCCAGATTTGCGTGATGGTGTCCAACCCCTCAAAGACCAGCTCCGCTGCGTCCGCGCCGATCTGTTCAGGGGTGGGCGTAAACGTGCGCCGATAGACCCACGCACACTGACTGACCCAGCCGAAATCCTCGGGGTTGGCCTCCAGGTCAAATCGGCGATAGCAGCCCGCCTCCATCAGGTGGATAAAGATCGAGCCGGGAACGCGGGCGGCCGTCCACGTGCCGTCGTCCAGGTCGCGCATCCGCCGTGCCGTTTCGGGGAACTCGCGAAACTCCCACGGACCATCCAAATCCAGTTTATGTGCTGCCATAGCGTGGCGATTATTGTAGCACACACCGCAAAACGTGCAAGCCGCAAAACCCGCAAAAAACCGACAACAGCAGCGGTCAAATCGCGCATCTGATGGAACTGTGTATTATCGGACGGGATTCTGTATTGAAGCCGATGGCGATGCTTTCTCAGGCCGCGTCGGTCTCGGCGGCACAAGCGCGATCGGCGCGGATTTCGCGGTAGAGCTGGGCGACCCATTCCAGGGCGTTGGCGCGGTGCATCTGGGAGGCCTCCAAAATCTGCAGTCCGTTTTGTTCGGCCGCAACCGGACAGCAGGCGCTGATGCCGCACAAGCCGTGTTCGCGAAAATCATACGGATAGATGCGGCACAGCAGCGGCCGCACATCCGCCGGCAGTGAACAGCCCGCATCCATCAGAAAAAAGCATCCGCCATCGGACTTGCGGCACAGCACACGCCGCTGTCTGCGGGCGTTGCAGATCAGCGTGTTCCACGCCGGATCGCCGCCGCCGTCTTCGTATTCGGCCGTCAGTTCCGCCCAGCGGTAAAACGTCCGGCACGGGTGCAGCCGCGCGATGCGTTCAATATCGCCGCCGGTCATAAAAATATCCACCTGCTCGCAGCAGCTCTGCCCCTTTCGGGCACAGTCGATACAATGCGTCAACATACGCAAAAACCTCGTATTGAGTGCCGTTTCCAGTAAAGGAGTTTTGTGTTTATCGCACGGCAAAAGGAAAAATCAAAGGCCTGCAATATATCAAGTTTTAGGCGGTCTTCTTTTGCATAAAAGAAGAGGTTGCCACGAGATTCCCTACTTGATAACGTCCTGCTCTTTTTACCTTTTTCCTTGTACTTTTGCCTTTTTACTTTTCACTTTTAACTTTGCCGTGAAAACGTAACGGTTTTATTGGAAACAGCATGAGTAATATGCTCTTTCCGTATATTCTACCTTTTTGGCCTGCGCTCGACAAGCCCCTTGTACCGCCGCATAAAACAGGTATAATTGTATATTGGTATATGAAAATCAGGAGCAGATTATGTGGGCACAAATTGGCTTGGCGCTGATACCGATCTTTGTCGCGGTGGATGCGGTCGGCGTAATGCCGATGTTTGTGGCGTTGACCGAGGGGTTGACTGCCGTGGAAAAACGCCGCATCATCGTTCAGTCGATGGTAACGGCCACCGCGCTGGCGGTGGGGTTTATCTTCGTCGGCAAGGCGGTGTTTCGATTTTTGGGCATTACGCTGGGCGATTTTATGATCGCCGGCGGTGCGGTGCTGTTCTGCATCGCCATCACCGACGTGCTCAACCCCGTCAAGGAACGCCGCAACCCCGGCGACGAATTGGGCGCGGTGCCGCTGGGAACGCCGCTGATCGTCGGGCCGGCCGTGCTGACGACGTCGCTGCTGATCATCTCCGAATACGGCCTGATCGCCACGCTGATCTCGGTGGTTGCCAATATCCTGCTGGCCGGCGTGATCTTTTATTATTCCTCGCTGCTGATACGAATCCTCGGCAAGGCCGGCTCAAAGGCCGTTTCCAAAATTGTCGCCCTGCTGCTGGCCGCCATCGCCGTAATGCTGGTCCGCAAAGGATTGGAACAGTTTCTCAATTGACGATCGTCAATAAAAATTGAGTGGGTCTGTAAGCCGAGTTCTGT
>JBFZBE010000180.1:0-5530 GCA_041308685.1 Phycisphaerae bacterium | reverse complement strand
TTATCTCTCATTTGATTCACCTTTTCCGACGATATAACGGCATCCGGTAACGGTCGTGGTTCGGGTTTTGACGCGGTAAGCCGCGGTCGCCTCCGCACGCACAAGTCCGGCAGCCTCAACGGGCGTAAGAGTGACAGTGATCGTTACGCCCGGCCAGAGCCGTGTAAGCTCCGCCTTAGGCAGCGGCGCTCCCGTCAGCGTCAGACAGTCCAGTTGCGCCTCGACGGCCGCGATGGCCTGCTGTTTGGCCCACAGCACGCGGTTGGCTCGGCCGGCGCTGTGTGCAATCGCCGCCATCGCCCCCGTCAGCGCCAGCAATACCGCCAGCGTTACCATCAAATCGACCATCAGCCAGCCGCGTCGAGAATGCGAACGCCGTTTTTGTTTTTCAATCGCTCTGCACATTTGGCATTTAAGGTTTAGCATTTGACATCTCAATCTTACGGCATTGAATATTGCATTGTATAGGTAATCAGACTGACCATCGCAATAAACATCGCATAGACCACAAACCCTACACCGCTGCCCAGCCCGATAATCACAAACGGACATAGAATCGAGTACGCGATATTCATCCGGTAATGATAGCGGTTGCGATAAATTTCCTCGAGCATCACCAACAGTTCCGGCGTGTTGCCCTTGTTGACCTTTTCATTCAGCGCCCAGGCCAGCGTGGACCCCAGCCCGCAGGCGGCGGCACTGTCAGCGATGGTTTGACCGGCCTCAATGCAAGACAGCCACCGCCGCAGCCGGTTTTGAAAACACAGATTGACATCCAGCCGCAGCACCTGCCGGACAATTTCATCAAAGGAATAGCCCGCTTTTAGCCCGACACGCAGCGATTGAATCACCCGCTGCTGGGAGCGCAGCTTCTCAAAATAGCGTATGCCCGGCGTAAACCACTTGATCCGGTCACCCCAGCGGCTCAGAAATCGCGGCCGCTCGGGACGACGCGGACGATTGAAGGTATAAAACCCTATCAAAAAAGCAATAAGTAATCCGACGCCAATCGACATGGCCATTGACGGCCTGGCCATCGCTCGGCTGATATCAATCAGAATCCGGGTCGCCGCCGGCAACACCTCTTTGCCGCCGGTAACATCCCGAATGACTTCGGCAAACGTCGGAATGATAAAAATAGAAAGCCCCATAAAGATCACAAACAGCATGCCAATTACAACCAGAGGATACACAGGATGAACAGGCCGAATCTTGCCCTCCCCATTGATTGCGGCGACGCTGTCCTGTTCCATTGCTGCAATCGCCTCTGAAAGCTGATTCATCGCCTCAGCGGCCGCCAGTGCCGCGATAATCTCGGCAGGACACCGACGATAGGCCCGCTTAAGCGATTCACTCAGCGGGCGTCCTTCGCATAGTCCTTTGGAGGCAGCGCGGAAGATGCGTGCTGCCATGTCTTTACGCCCAAAGGCGGCAGTCTCCAGTGCCATCGGCAGCGGCAGGTTTTGCCGAATTGCCGCAGACAGCGTCGAAAGCACATTCAGTGCCAGACTGTACCGCCGCGTCTGCTTGTAACGAAACACAAAAATAAACGTCACAATGACAACGACTGCGCCAAATCCGCTCAACGACGCGATTGCCGCTGCCATATAAATGGTCCAAAGGATAATCTTGACAATCATTCCACTGACAACTTTATACCATTTTTCATCGTCAAATTCGGCCTGGCGTTTGACATACACCAGAATAACCGTCAACAGAAACAGCAACAGCCCGGTAAAGATCAATAGGGGACCATCAGGCAAATGCGGCTCATTTTCTGCAAAAATCACCCCTGCCACACAAGGCATGCCGGCCGTTAACACTAACAACCCCATCGCCCAGCCGGGCTTTTTCCATGCCAGCGTCAAAAAACACACCAGCCACAATACGCTTATGACAGCAATCATCCACATTTTACATCAGCACCTGTACGATAGTCACCATGGGTAAAAACATTGCCAGCACCACCAAACCGACAAAACCGCCAACTACAATAATCAACAGCGGCATCAGCAGCGCCCGCGTTCGCCCCTGATAGGCCACTGTCTTTTGGGCATACATCTGACCAAGACTGGTCAGACTGTCGTGCAGTTCATTGCGCTGGGCGGCAAGCTGCATTGCATACAAAAACAGCCGCGGAATCAGCCGACAACCCATACCCGACTCAAAGATGCCTTGCCCCTGTTCCAACTGTCCGGCCAGCAATTCGCTGTCATGTTTCATCAATTCGCTGCGGCTGGATTGTCCCGCAAGCCGCACCGTCAGCGGCAGCGTACATCCGGCTGCCGTCAGCACGGCCATCGCCTCGGCCAGCCGCGCCAAAAGGCCGTTTTCAAACACACTGCCGATCAGCGGTGTCTTCAATACCAGCCGTTCGCGCAGCCGCCGCCCGCCTGCCATTGCCGAAAAAAGATGCCACACTACAAATGCCGCCAAAACCACGATCCCGATGACCATCCAGAACCCATACACATGTTCCGACAACGCAATCACCCATCGCGTCAATCCCGGTAAACGTGCCTTGCCGCTGCTCATATCCATCAGCACATCCGCAAACGTCGGCACAATAAAAATCATCAAAAACGTTATAATCACCGTCATCAGCGTCAACACCACCGCCGGATAACAGACCGCCTCAATCACAATCCGCCGGGTCTGCTGCTCAATCTCCAGGTGCCGATTCAGACTGGTCAGCATCTCGCTGAGCCGCCCGGTCTGAAGACCCGCCTTGAGAATCTGACTGTACAGCGGCGGAAACTCCGTGTGCCGTTTTTCCACCGCCTCATCCAGTGGCACGCCCTTTTCCAAAGCGTCGGTAATCTCATGAATCAGCCGCTTCATTTTGGATGAGCCGGCATCAGCTGCAAGCTCTCGCAACCCTCGTTCCAGTGGAATACCCGCCTGCGTCAGTGAGGCCAACTGCTGATTGAACAGCAAAAACTCATTCCGCCCGACAGCCGACGACAGGGGCTTATCCTTGACTTTTTCAAGGCGATTGATGTGCAGCCGCATTTCAGTCATCATCTGCTCGGCCTGCTGGGGGCTGGACGCCTCCACAGTGCCGGTCATCAGGCGTCCTGACTCCGTTACTGATTCATAGGCAAATAAAGCCATAACACAATTCCTCATTAAAACCCCGGCATATACCGCATGGGTTGAGTTGTTGTAATTCGATAATGAAATTCTATCCGTTGATCGGCATTGGTTTCTTCTGATGACAAGCTGATATTTCCATCCTGTAGTGTATAACCAAAAGGCCGCCGCATCACTGGATCCAGTGGTACGCGTACATCGGTAATTTCATCCAGCGATGCAGGAAACAGCCCCTCATTGATCGCCGCATGCAGTCGAACAGCTTCGACACACTGAATCGCCGCCAACCAACGCTCAATTCCTCGTATCATAAAGGGTGATTGCGAAATAATTTCAGGCATCACCTCCAGTACATCAAAAGAACCGACCTCTTTATAAATCTGCATTCCGTTGATATTTGAAAAGGCAATCAGTGGACGCGGCAAATCCGTCAGCGAGCGAAAAAGACTCGGCGCATTTGGCTGCTGTATCCACCATTCAATTTGCCCCAGCATCCTTCCTGCCGCCGCCACTCCCGCCATCGCTAACGGTGCGTCTGCGTTCATTGCCATTTGCCGCGCCTGTGCCAATCCAATTCGCAGCCACCGGCACGCTTCCTTGTAATCGCCACCGGTAATGTGATATCTTGTTTTCAACGCCAAGAGCAAACTGACACTTTCAAGTCGTTCAAATAACTGCGGAATATCACGGATTGCCAGTATAGAGGGTTCGGAAGAGGTGTCGTCTGACGGGGATTCATTCTCCGGAAAATCCAACATCCCCGGCGTCATCGGCATTCCCGGCATCCCAGGCATACCCCTTATGCCACTGTAAACAGTTTCCCGTGGCGAATTAATACGCGGCCACCATACGGTTCGACATCGAACCGCCTGTTCAAGAAGTTCAAGCTCTTGACTATGATCATCCAAGAATGCGGCAATTTGTGGCATCCCTTTTTTGTCTAGTGTCAAAGCAAGCTGCTGCCGCATCCATACAGCATCTGTTGTATTCTCCGAAACCGCTTCCAGATTCCAAATTTTCTGATAATAACTCCATGACTGGCCGTCAATTAATTCACTGTTACGATAGATCAGACGATAGGTAAAAACCGGCGGCTCAGAGGCAGCGGTAAGACCTGTTAACACCGGCTTCTGCAGTTCCACCGTAATCATCCCCTCGGCAAGAACCTCCTCTGTAGCCGCAGCGGATGTCTCCTGTAACTGAGACGGCTTGTTACAAAGCACCTCTGCCGTCGACGCATAAACATACGCCCCCAGAAAACCAATCGCCGTCACACAGTATAGATAGATTTTCGTATCCATAGTAAAGCCCTTATTTAGATCAGCACTCGCCGCAAACCCGAATCAACTCCGCTTCCGTTGTCAGACCCTGCCCGATCAGCCGTCGGCCATCCTGCACCAGTGTCATGTGCCCGCGCTCGGCCAAGATCGCATCCAGCGTCTCCATATCCACCCGCTGCAAAATCGCCTTACGCAGCGGGCCATCCAGTTCCACACGCTCGGCCAGCAGCATCCGCCCCGTAAAACCGGTATTCATGCACGCCGCACACCCGACCGCCTCCCACTGTCCCGTCTGCTCACGGCGCCGTTTGCAGGCTGTACATAGCCGCCGCACCAACCGCTGATTGACAATCGCCGCAATCGCCGAAGTCACTTGATACGGCTCAATTCCCATCTCCAGCAGCCGCAGCATAGCCCCACTGCACGATCCGCTGTGCAGCGTACTCATAAGCAGATGCCCCGTCAGTCCCGCCTCGATCACCATCCGCGCCGTCTCAGCGTCGCGAATTTCGCCAAGCATCAGCACCTCCGGGTCCTGCCGCAGCAGCGACCGCAGCGCCACTGTAAATGTCATCTCCCCGCGCGGTTCGATCTGCACCTGCGTTACCCCTTCAATCGCCCGCTCGACCGGGTCCTCTAGTGAGACAATACTCTTTCCCGGATGGGTATGGAGGATATACCTCAACAGAGCTGCCAGGGTGGTGCTTTTGCCACTGCCGGCAGGACCCGTCAGCAGAAGCACGCCCTGATTACCGACCGCAAACGTCTTGAGGGACTCTTCGATGGCAATATTTAGACCTAACTTATCCAGTTCCATCAATCCGGCATTTTCAAAAAACAGCCGCACCACCGCCCGCTGGCCGTAAATCGTCGGAAAGACCGCCAGCCGCATATCGGCCACCTGTCCTGCCGGCCCCGGTGTCCACGCGCCGGCATTCTCAATACGGCCTTCCTGCGGGATATCATTGCGATAGGTCAGCAAGCTGCCCAGCACCTTCAGACGGGAAATTACGGCGTCAGAGCCATTTTTCGGGAGTGTTTCGATGGTTTTCAACGTCCCATCCAGCCGAAACCGCACCACCAGTCCGGCCGCCGTCGGCTCAAAATGCACATCGCTGGCTCCGCCACTGACGGCCTCCTGAAGAATCGTCTGAACT
>JBFZBE010000179.1:0-7149 GCA_041308685.1 Phycisphaerae bacterium | reverse complement strand
CCAGAACTGCCGAAGCACAAGGGAAACCGAGTTATTTAAGATGACCAATGGAAACATTAAAGCAGTTTGTAACTGGATTGGAAACACACCAGAGGTTGCCATGATGCACTACGCACAGGTCACAGATGCTGATTTTAATGAGGCGGCAAAGATGTCTGTCATCAGTCAAGCTGAAGACGCGCTGCAAAAAGCGCTGCAGACTGGCGCTGAATCCGGTTGCACAGAGTCGCACGTACAACCCAATGACCTCGACGTAACTCTTTGTGGTTGCGAGACTAAACCGCAAGATGCGACAGGATGCGAGAGTATGCAAAAATGTGGAAATTGGGCCCGGCAGGATTCGAACCTGCGACCAAGGGATTATGAGTCCCCTGCTCTACCGCTGAGCTACAGGCCCTTTGGGGTGATGCGGTTGCGTGGTACTGCTGCAAAAAAAGCAACTCTGCACTCGACGAATGAACTATCGTAGAGTACACTATGATTTTTGTCAAGATTGAATCCAAAATTTGTGTTAAAAGTTGTCTTGTTTTGTCGCAAATTAACCAGAAAAATCCGTTTTTGCCCGTCTGTCGGGCGGATATTGACGCCCTTGGCTGGGAGATGCCGGACATCATTCTCGTTACCGGCGATGCACATGTGGATCACCCGTCGTTTGGGGTGGCAATGATCGGGCGGTGGCTGACGCATCACGGCTTTCGCGTGGCAATCCTCGCCCAGCCGGACTGGCGGAGCGTCGAGCCGTTTCGGGCGATGGGACGGCCGCGGCTGTTCTGGGGGATCACCTCCGGCTGCATCGATTCACGGCTGAACGCCCATGCCTCACTGGGACATCGCCGGCATGAGGACGTGTATAGCCCCGGCGGCCGCACCGACCTGCGTCCCGACAGGCCGTTGCTGGTCTATGCCGCCCGCGCCCGCGAGGCGTTCAAGGATGTGCCGATCGTGCTGGGCGGGTTGGAGGCCAGCTTGCGGCGGCTGGTGCATTATGATTATGTCGAAGATCGCCTTAAACGCTCTGTCCTCATTGATGCCAAGGCCGATATTCTTGTTCATGGCATGGGAGAACGGGCGACGCTGGAAATCGCTCGTCGTCTGGCGGCGGGGCAGTCGGCCGATGAGTTGACCGATATTGCCGGCATTGCTTACCGCATCGTGCGTCAGGTCGCACCGCCGGCGAATGCGGTTGTGCTGCCGTCCCGCGAGGAACTGGACGCGCAGGCCGAGCGGTTTATGGATTTTCAGTTGGCCTATCAGAAGCAGGCCCACCCCGGCGGCAAACCCGTCGTGCAGGAGCAAAACCCCGGCCGTATTGTCGTCAATTCGCCGGCAGAGCCGCTGTCATCGGAAGACCTGAATACCCTCTATGCGCTGCCCTTTACGCGCAATGCCCATCCGATGTATGACAAACTCGGCGGCATTGCGGCGCTGGATCCGGTGCGGTTCAGCATCACGACCCATCGCGGCTGTTTTGGCGGGTGCAGCTTTTGTGCGATCTATTTTCATCAGGGCAAACAGATCGCCTCGCGCTCGGAGGCGTCGATTCTGGACGAGGCGGACCGTATTGCACGGCATTCCGCGTTTAAAGGGACGATTGCCGACATCGGCGGGCCGACGGCCAATATGTACGGCATGACCTGTGCCGATGCGGCGACGTGTGCGCGCCAAAGCTGTCTGTTCCCGTCGCCGTGTCCGAAGCTGGCCGGCGACCACCGCCGCGTGGTCGGCCTGCTGGAGCATGTCCTCCGCTGGCAGCAGGGGCAAAAGCGAAAACAGCACGCCTACGTCGCCTCCGGCATACGGCACGACTTGGCGCTGCACAGCCGGGAGTATCTGCAATTGCTGGCCGGGCATTTTGTCGGCGGGCATTTGAAGGTTGCGCCGGAGCATTACTGTCCGCATGTGCTTGACTTGATGCACAAGCCGGGCTTTGAGGTGTTTGAGGAGTTTGAAGCGCGTTTTACCGAAGCGTCCGCCCGTGTCGGCAAACAGCAGTATCTGGTGCCGTATTTTATCAGCGGCCATCCCGGATGCAGCGGCGAGGATGCGGTCAAGCTGACCGAGTATCTGGTCGCCCGGAACTGGCGGCCGCGGCAGGTGCAGGACTTTGTCCCGGCGCCGCTGGCCTTGTCCACGGCGATGTATGTCAGCGGCCGTTCGCCCAAACACAAGAGCATCATCGTCCCCAAAGGCCACAACGACAAAAAGCTCCAGATGGCGCTGCTGCAATATTATGACAAACGCAACTGGCGGCAGATTGAAAACTATCTGACCGCTCACCGCCGCGGCAAGCTGCTGGCGCAAATCCGCCGCATCCAAAGGGATTGCAAGGAGAAATAATAAGGATACATTGGCAGAAGGTCTTTTTAGACGGGATTTACGGGGCAAGAATGAAGAATTAAGAATGTAGAATGAAGAAAAATCAGTGAAAATCAGCGTAATCTGCGTTTCTTTTTCTGTTTAATTTACACTATCCAATTTACAATCTACACTGTTTCAACGGAACTGCTGAAAGGAGTCGATAGCATTTGATGCCGCTGTGGGTGGTGCTGAGTTTGCTCTCATTGGCGGCCAACGCCGCCAAGGTGCTGATCGTCAAACGCCTGTGCGACGGGATTGACAGTCGGCTGGTGGTGCTGGCCGGGCGGCTGTTCAGCGGTTTTGTGTTGCTGCCAATCCTGTTTTGGAGCGGCGGAACGATACCGACCGGCGGTTGGTTTTGGATGGCAACGACGGCCGCAGCGGTCATCACGGCCTTTGCCAGTGTGATGTTCACCGAGGCCGTCAAAAAAGGTACATTGGCACTGGTTATCCCTGCGCAGGCAGCAGTGCCTGTCTTTACGCTGCTGACGCTGTGGGCGGCGGGCGGCAAAACGCCGACATCGGCGGCAGTCGTGCTGATGCTGCTGAGCATGGCCGCGGTCGGTTGGATGCTGTATGCCAATCATCGCGGCGAAAACCCCGCCCATCGGCAAACATTTTATGCACTGCTGTCGCTTTTGGCGGCGGCGCTATTCGGTGTCTCGACAGTACTGGATCGTGTCGCGATCGCAAATGCCGTTTACGGTGCGCTGGCCTATTCGGCAATCTGGAATCTGCTCAGTGCTGCCTTGGTTGGGCTTGAATGTCTGCGCACGAATACCGCACGAAAAACACATACCATCAATCCGAAGATTTTTTGGCCGCTGACGCTGTATGGCCTGACTGTGCTGGCGTCATTTTTCACACAACAGTTGGCCGTCCAGCAGTCGCTGAACATCGCCGGGGCGGTGGTCAACGTCAAATCCATCGTAATGCTCCATCTGCCGGTGGTGCTGCTGATCGGCATCCTCTTTTTCGGTGAGCGTATCATCCGTCAAGCGGCCATCGCCGGTGCAGCCGCCCTTCTTTTTGGGATAGCTCTTGTCCGAGCGATGCTGCAGGGGTGAATTGAAAGTTGATTCTGCAAAAAAAACCGCAAACATAATGTTTGCGGTTTTGATTGCAGATGCGGCTATTTAATCGCTTGCTCAACCAGGTTGACCGGCATGGCCTTGCCGCGTTTATCGACCCGCAGCGTTTTGACCTCAAATGGACCAAAGCACAGTGATTGGCGGCACGCCAATGCAGGCATTTTCAGCTTGGTGTTTTGTTTGTGTCCGGTGGTATTGAAAAGTCGGACAATCCAGCCGCTGCCCTGTTCGGCCTTTTTGCAGGCGGTCAGTTCAATGGTTTTGTTATCCACAATCGCCAGCGGTTTGGGCAATGTGCCTGTCCCCAGCGGGAAAAACGACAGGGCATAGGGTTTTTCGTTGTTCTGTATTGCCTCGGCGGAAATCGCGTTCATCCGCGCCTTGGCCGGGCCGGCGTTCAGCCAGAACTTAAAGACGCGCTCGCCCTGGTCAATGCGCGGCGTCAGGCGGTCTTGTGCAAGAATAATGTTGTCGTTGTGGGGATGCCCCGAATAGGCCGGTCCACGCAGCAGTGACAGACGGATATGATTGTCGGTCAGATCGGAGCCGTAAATGCCGTCGTTGATGCAAGAGACCGCCTTGTTGCCGTGTTCTGAAACAGCGCAGACCCATTTTTGCGCAACGGCCTCATTCCCGTTGGTTGGCAATTCCTGAATGCCGAAAGCGGTGTGCCCCAGATATTTCTCGGCCTCAAAAGCCAGCGGAATCGCCAGTTTGAGCATGCGGTTTTTCTGATTCCAGTACACACGGGTTTCGACCTCAATGCCGCTGCCTTGCTTGCAGATGGCGTAACGCTGGCAGATAAAGGACTCTTCAAACCCAAAGACCGCCTCAATGACCACACGTACGGCACCATCCTCAATGACGCGCACCGAATCAATTGTGATGTTTTCAAGACCGCTGATTTTGGTGCCCATCTTGCGATCCAGCAATTTGAACTTGCCGACCACTTTACCAAATTTAATCTTCTGGGTTTCCCAGGGGTCTTCATTATCGGCCAGAACGATCGGGCAAAACGCGCCTTTGTTCAGATAATCCACACCATCCAGACAATACCGATCGATCAGGCCGGTCTTGGCGTTGATATCGACCAACAAGCCGTTGTTTTTGAAGCGGATCACGCCGTTTTTGGCCTTCAGCTTGACCGGCGGTTTTTTCGGCAGAACTTCCATCGTGCAGTCATACCGGTTCATCTGTCCCGGTTCCAATTCCGCATGGAAGACAACGCGCTTTCGCCAGTCAGTCGCCAGATTGCTGATTTCTCGCTCCACTTGCGCCGGCACATGCTTTCCGTTTTGCTGAACATGAATATTGGTAAATGTGCCAGTATGATTAAAGTCCGGCAGATTAAACTCGCACTCGACGGTACGTTTGATCTTGTATGGGTACGGGTTGTATACCAGAATAGGAATCCGCCCTTCCGGTGCTCTTTTCTGTCCGGAGGCCAGCGCAAAGAAACACCGCATCTTCGTACGCGAGACGATTTCAAGACCATGCCCTAACAGATTCAGTGCTGCTTCCTCGGCTGGCTGAATCGATGAGCCGGGCAGAATGTCGTGAAACTGTGCATAAAGCAGGTCTTGTTCAGCCGAGCAAAAATCTTCCTGCGGATAGTCCATCAGTCCGTTGGCTGCGGCACAGACAGCCATTTTTTCGGTCAGATACAGCTCGTTTTCAAGCTGCCGTTGCTTTTGCTTGATGCGGATCATCGAGGTGTAGCAGCCAATCGCCCAGGAATTCAAATCGTTGGCGCGGCATGGCAGTTTGTCGGCTTTTTTGGCGATATCCTTAAAGTAGTTCTCTGGTGTTGAGTGAAGTATCTCGATATCTTTCGATTTTTTGATCATCTTGTTGATATCAGCCAGATCTTTGCGGCTTGGGCCGCCGCCGTGATTGCCCACGCCCCACAAAACCGCCTCAACAGCGTTAGGCGAAGAATCGATACGTTCCTGTATCTGTGCTTTGGATTTACCCAAGGCAGTGCTGTACCAGCCGGCAAATCGCCGCGCCAAAATTTTGGAGCCATCAAAGCCAACCCAGACAAACGGAGTATTTTCCAAATCGATATAATCGCCCTGCGGCCGACCGAACAGATATGATGTAAATCCGGCCTTAGCCATAATTTGCACTAACCCGCGACTGTGGCCGAAGGGGTCAAAATTAATGGCTGTCTTCGGATACACCCCGAAATGCCGTGTAAAATAGTTATAACCGGCCAGAATCTGCCGCACAAATGACTCGCCACTGGGCATATTGCAGTCCGGCTGAAGATACCAGCCGCCCATGATGTGCCAGCGCCCCTGCTTGACCAGCTTTTTGATCCGCTCAAACAAGCTCGGCTCGTACTGCCGCACCCATTCGTAGAGAATCACTTCATTGTGATTGAAGACAAAAGCGTTATTTTTTTCACACAATTCGGCGGCGGTACGGAACGTCGATATCGCCTCGGCAGCGCCTTCCTGCCACTCCCACAGCCACACCGGATCGAGGTGGGCGTTACAAATTAAATGAATACGGCGTTTCATTGCTTTTCTTAAAGTCCTTTTTGTTTATATTCTATATTGCCATTAAAGCTTACATACGACAGACCAAGCGGCACTTTTTGACATAAAATTACCAAAAAGTCAATAGAATTATTCCAGCTCAATCGACAGATAAAAGCGGGGTGAGATTGGAACACATATCGGCTAATACCCAAGAAACAAACCCAAGACCGCCGTGACAACACAATGTGCAATTTACGGATGCAGATCAAACAAAGATTGGGTTTTGATCATCGTCAGTTGATCGGGGTAGGCATGGAAGGCGTGGATGTGCAGTTCGTTGCGTCGGGCCTCAAAATCGATATAACTGAATGGCTCCAGTCCGGTTACGGACAATTCCGGGAAGGTTACAAACATCCCGCGGTTGCGGGCGAACCGCTCTAAGTCATAGTGGCTTTGCCGATAGAGGTTGGGGCTCATCTTTTCGACCTGAAAATCGGTCATATAGCTCAGGCCGCGGCTGAGGGTGCATTTGTGAGTGCGCTGGCCGCGGAATTGGAACCGCTCGACCAGTCCGCGTTTGGGCAGCAATTGTCCCGGCGAACTGATCAACTCGCACAGGCAGACGTCATTGACGGTTACGGTTACAACGTGCGCCCCGCCGGTCGCCCAGATTTGGGTCTCATACAGGTCGGTTTTGATGTGCCGCTTGGCGTGAATGGTGAACAATTCCGGATGCAGCGGACGCTGATATAATGAAAAGGCCAGTTCGCTGACCACTAAATTGCTTTTCGGTGATTCCATAATACGCCTGTCCTGTCCGATAAAAGACGGTTAGACAACCCTGCTAACTTTACCTAAGTGATTATAACAGAAACCCCTTAGGCAAATCAAGCCCCTGCCGCCGACAACCGGACAAAAAATATCTTGCTTATCGGACGATTCTGCCGCAAGTCCGGCAAAACAAAGCAGTAAACGGGCGGGGCAAAAGGACTTAAAATTTTTGAAATTTCTACTTCAATCGCAAAAAAAGTCTGTGATCCTTTTGCAGGGGCGAACCGGTGTGTGCTTTTTTTGATTTTTTTTCGAGTTAGCATTGGAAACAGACGCAAGCAGCGCTAAAGTCGTCTGTTGAGGGAAGAGCCAGGGCAACAATTTTGAATTCTAAATTTTGAATTTTGAATTGTGGAACGCCGTAACAAAAGCCGAGCCGCGCG
>JBFZBE010000178.1:0-4623 GCA_041308685.1 Phycisphaerae bacterium | reverse complement strand
GAACTATTGGGGCATCCACAAAACCCGCGACTTCGGGGAGATCGTCTATCTGATGATCACCCACCAGTGGATGACCTCGCAGGACACCGACGCGATCGAGGATTTTGACGGCGTGTTTGACTTTGCCGCCGTCTTTGAGCGGGACTACCGCATCGAAATACGGTAAAAATAAAGACATACCTACACCTGAACTAATAAAAAAAGTGCTTGCATTTCCCCGATTTTCCTCAATATAATGGATACGATAGCCGATTTAATAAAAAAGAGAATTGCAGCAGGGAAAATCCTCGCTTTTTCTATTTTTGTACAATAGGAGATATAAAATGGCTTTTATAAGAATTGCAGCATTTTTGGTGCTTCTGGGAACCTCTGCACCGGCTTCTTCTAACGAGTTGACAATACAGGAGTTAACGCCAGCATTGGCGGCGTTTCGCCAAGCGGCCATCGCCGATCCGCAGGCGGCCTTTGGCCAGTACGCCGTCCGCTCTGCGGCAACTCAGATAAACGAGTTAGGCGGTACTTTATGCCCGCATTCCGACCCCACCCTCGGATGGCAGTTCTTTTTTGGCACGGCGGTCGGGGCAATGACCTCCCTGAATGAAAAAACAGCGTTGACAATGCTGTATTGCCCGTGGGCGGATGTAGCACTGTTGTGTGAGTGGAGCAGTGTTGACGGAACGCCGAAGATTTCCGATGCAGAGCTAATCGTCGGCGACAACCTGCGTAAAGCCAAACAGCCCGACGCACTGCCCTTGTGGCGGCGTGACGGGACCGTTCCGCCGCCGCTGGCCAATGTGGTGGCGACCAGCGACACCGTCAAGGCCTTTCTGGATATCTACGGCAAGAAGTCCCTGTTTAAGGCCGCCGACTGGCGCAGCAAGCTGCCCAATATGAAAACAAAAAACCAAATCGATATCAATCGCTCCACGGCGGGCAATTGGTTCACTCAAATGCTGGCCAGTATCAGCTTATTTTTTAATGAGCCGACGTTTGCCCCTCTGAAATCCTCGATGGACGCTGTCCGTCAGATGCTGCTGGATGGCCGCACCGCCGACGTACTGGCGATGGCCGCGGAGACTTCGATGGAAAGCCGTGCGATTTTAACGGAGGTTCCGCTGGACTGGCGCAAAGCCACAATGACCTCGCTGGTGGCAGACCCCAAAAACGCATTTGTGTTTATGGCCGATTTTGATAACCCGGAATATTTTGCGTGCTTTTGGTTTGCGATGAGTGAAGATGCCCAACAAGCAACGCTCAAACGCATTGACTTTTTAGGGCATACGCTCAGCCGCGAGCAGGTCGATGCGATTGCGCGTCAGGCGGAGATAAAACGCTAAGAGGAAATGAGGTGTAAAATGAAGATGATGACGTTTCTTGCAATGGGCGCTATGATGCTGTCGCTGTCAGCGCCGGCGATGGCGATGGGCAACAAACCTTCCGCACCGGATGCCGGTTCAAGCGGCGGAGGCGGCGGTTCTTTCAGCAGCACTGCTAATGATCTGGGCAATAATGACGGTGTTCAGCAGGCCGCCGGCGATCTTGGCGCTGCGATTGCCAAAGGGGGTCAGGCTCTGAATGACCAAGCTTATCAATTCGGCAATCAAAATCCGAATATCCCCTATGACAAAGTTAAAAGCATGGCCCAGACCGGCACGAATGTGTATGCGGGCGGCAAGACACTGGAATACGCCGGCAAGGCCGCCCCGCATGTCGGCTGGGTAGCCACATCCGCCGGTTATGCCGCCGAAGGGCAGTACAAAGGGGCGACCGTTCAGGCCGTCAACGGCGTAACACGCACCGTTACAGTCGCCAAAGTCGGCTCGGCGGTTGCATCCGCCGGCGGCGTCTGGGCGACGGGTAAACTGGGCGCAGTTGCCGGCAGTTGGGCCGGACCGCTGGGTGCGGCCACTGGATTTGTTCTGGGAGTGGGAGCCGCCTATCTGGGCGGTAAAATCTGGGACGCCACGGTTGGCCAAGGCGCCGATGCCCTGACCCAGAAGGCCGCCGACTACGATGCCCAAAGCCAATATGGCGGCACAGGCACACCCGGCGATGACCAGCCGATCACCACCGGCGGCGGGGGTGGCGCAAGCTGGGGCGAAGGCGAAGGCACGCCGGGCGATGATATGCCGATTACCACCGGCGTGGCCAGTGATACCCGCGATATTGGCCGCGACAACGCCCAGCAGCAGGTCAGAGACAGCATTCGCACCTCGCGTCCCTCCGGTGGCAGCGGCGGAGGCGGCGGCTGCGGCGGGCCGTGCGGTCGGTAAAAAAAACGATTATTAGCAAAAAAAAGACTTGCAATCTATCGCAAGATGAATACGATTTGGAACTGTATCTATTAAGCCGAGCAATACTTCAAAGGCGAAAGGGGTAAGCGTTTACCCCACTTTGAAGCAGAGCAACGTTATGTTTTTTTGTAAAGGAGAACACAAAATGTCAAGAAGTATGATGGCAGTATTGGCCGTCTGCGTGTTGGCAAGCGCAGCGCTGGCCACCAGCGGGAACGTGGACACGATGACCAGCATGCTGAACCCGTGGAACGCGCCGATGACCGCGGTTGAAACCGCCGTAGATCGCACCCTCTCGGAAGGCGCCGTCCCGCACGCGGGCGAGGGCTTCTCGTCCTGGAGCGCTTTTGCCGACTATGATTTCGGCAAGAACAAAGACAAACGCGCCGGCGGATTTGACAACTACTTCAATTCCTACACCGCAGGCGCCGACGCTCTGTACGGCGACACCCTGTGGGGGTTGATGGGCAACTACAATGACGCGCAGGGACGCAGCGGCGCCGCACGCGACACCATCGACGCCTGGACATGGACGCTGTATTTCAGCCGCCCGGTCAATGAGTGGATGTACTGGGGCAGCTCGTTCTCGTACGGCGATTCGGAAAGTGAGATCAAAAATGTCGCCGGCGATACCGACACGAAAAGCTATGTCGTCGCTCCGTATCTGTCGATGTTCACCAAGATGGACAAGCTGACCCTGTCTATGTCGCCGTCCTATGTATTGGGCCATCAGGATGTTGATTATGTGGCCGATGTCGAAGATACCGCGTTGATGGGCAAGCTGGTCGTTATGAACCGCGCTGCTTATGCGATCAATGACTGCTGGTCGATCTCGGGCAACATCAACTTCAACCAGGTTCTGCACAACCACGGCCTGGACACCGACACCCGCACCGACCACCAGTGGTGGACGACCGGCGCCAAGCTGGGCTGCAAGATCACCCCGAACCTCAGCAGCAGCTTCGGCTACAGCATGGAATTGGACAGCGTCTATCGCAGCGGCATTTGGAACATCGGCATGGCTTATGCGTTCTAAGTGTTGATTGTTGACGATTTTTCAAACTGCCTGTCGGCGCGTTACGGCCTGACAGGCAGTTTTTTTTATGCCATGAAGACAGAAGTCAGAAGACAGAAGTCAGAAGTCAGAAGTCAGGGGTCAGAAGTCAGAGGTC
Organism: Phycisphaerae bacterium; assembly: GCA_041308685.1. Taxonomy (GTDB): domain Bacteria; phylum Planctomycetota; class Phycisphaerae; order Sedimentisphaerales; family Anaerohalosphaeraceae; genus T3Sed10-213. The sequence continues at coordinate 1,157 of JBFZBE010000178.1, read as the reverse complement.
TATCTTCTATCTTCTGTGTTCTGTGTTCTGTCTTCTGTGTTCTTACCCTCAGCGGCTGTCATAACCAAGCAGAGCAGGTTACGCTTCCAACTGTCCAGCCGCAGCCGGATGTCCGCGTCGCGTTTGACAGCTTTGCCAATATCCATTACGGCAGGATGCGTTCGCTCTACGGCTGGCAGACGACGCAAAGCGCAGTCGCGGCAACGCTGCGGCAGTGGTATGCCGATGTCCAGACGCGGCAAACCGTAACCGACGGCACGCCGGCGCAGTTGAAAACATTTCTGGAACATCTGCCGGCCGCGGCGGACTGTGCGGTCTCGGTGGTGTATCTGGGCTCGATCCAAAGCGCCGACGGCCAGTGGGTTTTTGTCAACGGCCAGCGTGCATCCTGGCGTGATCTTTTGGCCGCCGATATCCCGCCGCATCCGTGCCGGATCGTGATTCTGGACGCCTGCAGCGCCGCCTTTGTGCGGCAGCTTCCGGCGTGGAGTAAACTGGCAACGCTGACTCTGCTGGCCTCGGATGAAGGTGAATTGACCTACGACTTTTTCCCCTCGCAACTGCACCCCATCGATGTCCAGCAGCGACTTCCGTTGGCGTATGCGTGGGGACAGACGTATTTGCCCTCTGGTTGGAACAAGCATATCAGCTTTCTGGGATTGATGTGGATGCAGTCGGCCGCGATGACCGCTGCGCCGCCCGCGGACGTATCCGGCTGGCAGCGTTTTTTTGACCTGTGCGGCCAAAACGCCGCCGATTTTGCCCGCACCCACGGCCGCCGATGGGGTTCAACCGTCCATCCTTATAAACCCTAACCCAAACAGGGCAATCGCATGCAACAAAAGCGCGGCAGCGCAAGCTGCCCGATAAAGCGATACCCTGTGGGTTACGCCATCCGGCCGCTTGCGCGGCTCGGCTTTTGTTTCTTGTACGCCGCGTTTGGGGGCTGAAAAGGATGTATTGCAGTTTGACGCAATTGCCCTGCTAACATAAATCCGCGCGTTGACAAATCACCTGTGGTGTGCATAATCCGGCTTATGGGCAAAATCAGCATTCCACAGATCGCCAAGCTGGCGGGCGTTTCCATCGGGACGGTGGATCGGGCTCTGAACGGCCGTCCGGGCATCAATGCTCAGACGCGAATGAATATCCTCCGC
>JBFZBE010000177.1:0-6712 GCA_041308685.1 Phycisphaerae bacterium | reverse complement strand
ATTCGAACCGTACCGCCTCGGCGAGGCCGGATGTACCGGAGCAGACTACTTTGAACGTTGGATTTTCCGAAAGGCCGCCGGTATAGCCGCCTTGCGATTAGACCACGCCCGCAACGGCGGCAAAGAAGTACTCCACCCCCCAGAAGCACCCGGCCGCAAACACGGCTGTTTGTGTTGTTGTCTGTTCTTTCATTGCAAGGGTCTCCGTTTTCAGCGGCGCTGCCGGCTGGCTGCTGTCGGGCGCACGGCCAAGCGGCTCAAGCTGTACGCCGAATGTTTGTTTCAAGGCATCCGGCGTCGTGGCTTCCCAAAGCCGCGCCGGGCGCGACGGCGCCTGCTCAAAACGCCCCAGCAGCGCCCCGTCGGCGTCAAACACCATTTCTTCGAACGCCCCGTCCGTATGCAGATAGTCCAGTCGCACAAACCGCACCGCCTGCTCGCTTTTGACGTGGGCGTCCTGCGCGGCGATCGGGCTGATCCGCACCGGCACGACCATTCCCGTTTCGGTCAGCAGATCGATCACTATCGGCCCGGCGTCATCGGCGGGCAATCCGGCAACGAATGCCGTTGTCAGCGGCTCATACATCAGCATCGGCGTGCGGCAAAGCATCCGATTGCCCTCGCCGCTGCGCTGTACGGCGATGCGTCCGGCGGTGTTGCCGCGCAGTTCGTTGGTGCGCGGTGCGCCGCTGTCGGCCAGTTGCCGTACCGCCTTCCAACTGAACGCGGTATCTGTAAACGACAGCCACAAATCCGACTCGCTGCGCAGGCCGGCGGCCTCAACACGCAGCGTTGTCAGCCGCAGGTGTCCATCGCCATCGCCGCTGTTATGGACAAACGCCCGCTGCGACGCATACCCCAGCGGACGCTCGGCGGCGTCTTTGAGCAGCAGTACGGTCTGACGCGGCGCATCGGCGTCAGCCAGCGACTGCAGCCGTGTGCGGTAAAACTGCTCGACCTGTTCGGCGCCGGCGGCCTGCTGCGGGCAGGGCGACAGCCGCACTCCGTTGGCCAGCGCCTCAAACACCGTCTGGGCAAAGGCCTCATCCTGACTGCCAAAGGCGATATACAATTCCAACCGCCGTGCCTGTTCCAGCACAGCGACGCCCATCAGATAGGATTCCCTCGTTCCGGGCGAATCAATCCTGCCATAAGACATCGCCAACGAACCACCCGTCTGCCCCAACAGCGTCAGCCGTGCGGCGGCGCTGTCGGCACGCTGACGCAGCAGCGCCTCAACTTCAACCGGCTCATCGCACAGTGCATACCGCCAACGCGCGGTCATCGCGGGCCGCCCTTGATAATTCATGATCCCAAGCAAAACAAAGGAGTTATCGCTTTCGTACATCCAGCCGCCGACGGTCTTCCACTCCGGTCCCTGCGGCAGCGGCGCCGACACCCCGCCAAATGGCAGTGCGACCGGCTCGGCCAGCGCAATATTCCCGCGCACCTTAACCAGCACCAGCGCCAGCAAAAGCCCCAATGCAAACACCCCCAGCAAAACAACTTCTGCTGCCGAATACCGTTTCAAATCCTGTATTTCCATCCGGGCAATCTTATCGCCTTTCCATTGTTTTTGCAACTATCGTTCCTGATTCCAAGGCGATAGGCGATGTTTGCGGGGATGAGGGGCTTTTTCCTCAAGCCGTTTGCGGCGATATGCCGATTTGAACAAAAGCCGAACATAAGTTATCCTTTAATAATGAGCATCGATTATCCACAGTGAAGGTATGGCACAGACCGAGCTTCTTAAAAAAGATCAAGTAGATTTGTTTTTGCGTGAATCAGCAAGCCAACATTTGTGCGGCACGCTGTCAACGCTGCGCGACGGCAAATGGCAGGTGTTCGATATCGTTATTGTGGGGTATTCAGCGGAAGGGGTACAACTGCGTGTGGCTGAGAAAACCATTATCGCCGATGCCTTAAAACCCGAACAGCCGGTGGGGCTTTGCCTTCAGCGAGATCATCATAAGTACCTATTTGAAAGCAGGATAGAAAATATTTTGTCCGTTGTGCAAGCGGATGGATTGAAGGTGGAAACGCCTGAAAAAGTCGAAAAAATGCCCCGTCGTGCCTATCAGCGTCAGCCCATCCCGCAGGGGATGACCGTGCGGGCGATGTTCTGGCATCGCGGCCATCTGGATACCCCCGGTCAACCGCCGCGCGAGGATTATTGGCAAGGTCGGATTGCGAATCTATCTGCAGGTGGGACAATGATTTCCGTCGGGCAAGACCACCGCGACTTTTTCTGTATCGATCAGTTGGTCGGGGTGCAGTTTACGCCGCTGTCTTACCAAAAACCTCTGCTGCTGGAAGGCCGTGTGCGTCATTTACAGCCCCAATCCGACGGCGATGCGCTGTGGGTGGGTGTGGAATTTGTGGGGTTAGAGGCCAGCCCCGAAGGCAGGGACATACTGCACCGTCTGCTGGATGTCATCGACCAGTACGAAAAGCTCAACAACAGCCAAAAGGCCTGATTTCCGTCGAAAATGATCGGCAATCAGGCGGTTTTTACCTCATCACCCAAATCTGCTCGAGAAAATTCAGCGTTGCCAAATCGCGCAGCGCCGCATCCGCACCAACGCGGTAGAGAAGCTGTAGTGTTTTTTGCAGAAAAACCGATTCGGGATTGCCCTCTGCATCGGTTTTGACCGGGTGCTGAAGGACGGCCGTTTCGTTGCTCAGGCCGCCGATAAAAAAGCTGACCTCTTTGGCTTTGTCGTTGAAATCACGCCAGATAATGACTACATCGCGGGTGTTGTCCGGTCCGCGGCGGACGCGGTTGTCCTCAAAATCCAGCGACTCCAAAAACGGATAACCGCCCTGATGTTTGTGCCTGATCGCCTCAAAGACGCCTTTGGGTACGCCGTGGCCGGCGGGAATGACCTCAAAATTGTCCGTAACCAGCTCACAGGCGGCAAAAAACGGCACTTCGGATTGGTCGCTTTCGTTGGTCAGCGACACGATCAAATACCAAAACCGCTCCGGCCCTGGCCGGCCGGCCAGACGCAAGGTGATCTGTTCGGGCTGCTCATAGCGCACGGTCAGCGTCCACTCATTGACCTTTTGCACCGTTGCCGGCGACGGAAACGCCGCCATAGCCGCACTTGCCAAAACGAGCATCAATCCCGCCAAAATCTGCTGTTTCATCGCTATTATCCTTATTTTATAATCACCGGACATCAACGCGGCCTATTGTACACCGCACGGGCGGTCAGGTAAAGCATTTTTATGCCAAAACCAGGGCCATCGCATGAAACAAAAGCGCGGCAGCGCAAGCTGCCCGATCAGGCGTTACCCCGTGGGCGTCGCCATCCGGCCGCTTGCGCGGCTCGGCTTTTGTTTCTGATACACCGCGTTTGGGGGCAATTTCATGTGATTGCCTTGTTGCCAAAACCTGCCCACCGTGGCCGCAAGAGCCGATTTTAGTTTACTTGAACGGCAAATGGGGTATTATATAGTGATCGCGATTGAAATTTCCTGTTTCGGCTCGCCTATGTAGGGCTGCAATCGTCAGTTACATTTTTTCGCGCGGGAATTTACTACCCTAAAGAGAAGATTGGCGGGATTAACGGGACATAGTTTTTATCCACAGATTACACAGATAAATTAAGAATTAAGAATGAAGAATGAAGAAAAAATCAAACGCTTCATTTCTTCATGGTAAAAAATCAGTGAAATCAGTGTTCATCTGTGTCAAAAAAATAATCAGTAAAATCTGCGTAATCAGTGTTTCTGTTTTTTGTGCAGTGGAAAGAATCAACTTAATTATTTACAGTTTCTAAGACTGTTTCAGGAGAAATTCAATGGCTCGTATTGCGTTTATCGGCGCTGGCAGTTTTGGGTTTACGCGGAGTTTGGTGCGGGATTTACTGACATTCCCGCTGCTGGAGGACTCCACGATTGTTTTGATGGATATTGACAAAGACCGGCTGGCGTGCATCAAAGAGGCCGTCGAGGGCATCATCGCCCGCAAAGGCACGCGCGCTCGGGTCGAGGCGACGTTGGACCGTAAAGCCGCACTCAAAAATGCCGACTTTGTCGTCTGCACGGTGCTGGCCGGCGGCACGGAGGTCTGGAAGCACGATATCCTGATCCCCAAAAAATACAACGTCGATATCAACGTCGGCGACACGCGCGGCGTGGCGGGTGTTTTCCGCGCCCTGCGGACGATCCCGCTGATGCTGGACATCTGCCGGGACATGGAAAAGCTCTGCCCCAAAGCGCTGCTGCTCAACTATACCAACCCGATGGCGATGCTCTGTCGGGCGATGCAGAAGGCCACGCCGATTCAGGTAACCGGGCTGTGCCACAGTGTTCAAGGCACCGCGGAGATGCTGGCCAAATGGATCGGCGAAAAACCGGATGATATTGACTATACCTGTGCGGGCATCAACCATCAGGCCTGGTATCTGCGGTTTGAAAAAAACGGCAAAGACCTGTACCCGCGTATCCGCAAGGCCGTCCAGACCGCCAAAATCTACAACGAAGAGATCGTCCGCAACGAGATGTATCTGCATCTGGGCTATTATGTGACCGAGTCCAGCGGGCACAATTCCGAGTACAACGCTTGGTTCCGCAAGCGGCCTGATCTGATCGAAAAATACTGCACCCACGGCACCGGATGGAATCCGGGCGTATACGCCTTTATTCTCGACTACTACAAGGACAACGACAAGACCTGGCAAAAGAAGGTGCGTCAATGGAGCAAAGAGGACTATTCGCTGGAACGCGGCCATGAGTACGCCGCCTATATTATGAACGCCTGGATGGGCGGCCAGTCGTTTGTCTTCAACGGCAACGTGCCGAACACCGGACTGATTACCAACCTGCCGCAGGATGTCTGCGTAGAATCGCCGGTGTATGTGGATCGCGCCGGACTGCATCCGATGCACGTCGGCGCGCTGCCGCCGCAGTTGGCGGCTCTGAACAATATTAGCGTGGCCGGTGAGGAAATGGCGGTCGAGGCCGCCCTGACCGGCAATCCGGAAATGGTCTTCCATGCGATCGCTTATGACCCGCTGACGGCGGCGGTGCTGTCGCTGGCCGAAATCCGCAAGATGGTCAAAGAGATGTTCGAGAAAAACAGACCTTATCTAAAACGGTTCAAGAAGATCAATTTGTAATCACCACTCGTGAAATACAAAGAAGACTGCGCCGATGATCATTGAAAAGCCGACGATGTGATTCCATTTCATCGGTTCTTTCAGATACAGCAGCGAAAATGCGCAGAAGACCACCAGCGTGATGACCTCTTGCATGGTTTTGAGCTGAGCGGCCGAGAACGTACCGTGGCCGAGGCGGTTGGCCGGCACCTGAAAGCAGTATTCGGCAAAGGCGATCAGCCAACTGACCAGAATGACCAGCAGGAGGGGTTTTTCCTTGAATTTCAGGTGGCCGTACCACGCAAACGTCATAAAGATGTTTGAGATCGTCAGCAGCAGAATTGTTTTCATAGAGGGTTTTCAGCCGGCCATGGCGCACATACGCCGATCACGGATTTCCTGGGCAATCTTAAAGCCCGCATCCAGTGATAGCGAAAAAACAGGATCAAGTGCATCGTTTATTCGGTGCGCCTGCAAAAAGCTCTCGGCCAGCGTCGTGGCATTGGTAAATCCGTCGTGGTTGACTTTTTGCCGCATCCAGTCTAAAATTTGCTGTTCGCTCATCGATTATCTCCAAAAACACACCAACGGCATCCATTTTTACGGCCGTACAGTGCTTCTATAAAATTATTATCGGTTTTTTGAGGGTTTTATGTTGAGTTTTTCAATCAAAAACAGGCGCGATTCGGAAACAGGAAAATGATTTCTTGACAACTTATGTGGCTATGTGATAACATACTCATTTAGTTTTTTTAGGGGTTCTATGAAACCATTGTTATACGAAAAGCAGGCAGAGGTGGCGCGGGCGATTGCACATCCAATTCGGATGGCGATACTCGACTTCTTGCGGACGGGGCCGCAATGTGTCTGCGACATTGCCGCCGCGGTCGGAGCCGAGCGGTCGAATGTGTCGCGGCATCTGTCGCTGATGGTGGCCGCGGGGGTGCTGATCTTTGAAAAGCAGGGGCTGAAGGTTATTTACAGTGTCAGAACCCCGTGTGTGCTACGGTTTGTGGACTGCTTGGGCGAGTGCCTGCGCGAAAAGGCCGTCCACGAACAGTCGCTTTTATCTCTTTTATCATAAGGACTTATATGTTATCTCGGTCGTTTTTCAAAAAACTGACGGTGATTATTGCGGTGTTTTTGGGCTGTTTCTTTCTGCCGGTGGGCGTTGCACGGTTTGACAGGGCAATTATGGAGGCACTGCATCTGGTTAAGTGGTACGCCCGCGAGCATGTGTTGCTGTGTCTGGTTCCGGCGTTTTTTATCGCCGGAGCGATAGGGGTCTTTGTCAGCCAGGCCTCGGTGATGAAATATCTGGGGGCCAGAGCCAACAAAGCTGTCGCTTACGGCGTCGCCAGTGTTTCCGGGACGATATTGGCGGTCTGCTCGTGTACGGTGCTGCCGCTGTTTGCCGGGATTTATCGGATGGGGGCGGGATTGGGGCCGGCGACAACATTTTTGTATTCGGGGCCGGCGATCAATGTGCTGGCAATCATTCTGACGGCGCGAATTTTGGGGCTGGAGCTGGGGATCGCCCGTGCGGTCGGGGCGATTGTGTTCAGCGTGGTCATCGGGCTGGCGATGCACCTGATTTATCGCAGGGA
>JBFZBE010000176.1:0-2522 GCA_041308685.1 Phycisphaerae bacterium | reverse complement strand
CGCGGGCGGCAGCCGCCTTGCAGACGGGGGCATATACGTTGGACACCGCCGCCAAATCGGAACAGCAGCGGCTCGATGCCGCCCTGGCCGATCTGGATGCGCTGCGGCAGCAGACCGCCGCCGAAAAGGTGCCGCTCAGTCAGACGCTCAGCGATCTGGAGACCGACCTGGTCAAGGTGCGTTTGGAGTATCAGCAGAAATCGCGTTTGCTGGACAGCCGCACACTGGATTTGAGCAATCTGCGCTCGGAGATCAAATCGCGTCAGGAAGAGGCGACGTACCTGTCGAACCTGCTGGGCGAGTACATCCGCAATTTTGAATCCCGGCTGCACATCGCCGAGCTGCAGCGCTATCGCGACGCCCTGACCGAGGCCAAGCTGGCGCCGGAAAACAGTAATTTGAGCGAACAGGAGATTTACGCCGCACAAGCCAAGCTGCTGGCGACATCACTGGATCGGCTGGATGAATCGCTGGGCGGCGTCCGTTTTGACGGCACGGCGGTGGACGCCGGCGGGCTGGTCAAGCCCGGAACGTTTGTGCTGGTCGGGCCTGCGGCGATTTTCCGTTCGAACGACGGGCAGATCGTCGGCGCCGCCGAGCAGCGGCTCGGTTCGCTGGAACCGGCGATCATCCCGTTCGGAATGCCCGTGGATGCAAAGGCCGCCGATCAGTTGATTGTTCAGCAGACAGGGATGTACCCGCTGGATCCGACGCAGGGCAACGCCCGCAAGATCGAGGAAACTCAGGAAACCCTGCTGGAGCATATCAAGAAGGGCGGCCCGGTGATGTGGCCGATCTTTGCACTGGCCGGTGCGGCGCTGCTGGTAGCGATGTTCAAGTGGTTCAGTATGCTGCTGCTGCGCAAGCCCTCCTCCAAACGGCTTAACGAACTGCTGGCGGCAGTGGCCAAACGCGACGCCGACGCTGCGATGAAGGCCGCCAAATCCATCGGCGGCCCCGTTGGGCAGATGCTGACCAGCGGCGTAGAACACATCCGCCAGCCGCGCGAACTGATCGAAGAGGTGATGTATGAAAAGGTCTTGTCCACCCGCCTTCAGGTCGGTCGGTTCCTGCCGTTTATCGCCTTGACCTCTTCTTCGGCGCCGCTGCTGGGGCTGCTGGGAACGGTTACCGGTATTATGAATACCTTCAAGCTCATTACCGTCTTTGGCTCCGGCGATGTCAAAACGCTGTCCGGCGGCATCTCTGAGGCCTTGATCACGACCGAATACGGCCTGATCGTGGCGATCCCGTCGCTGCTGATGTATGCATTTTTGTCGCGAAAGGCCAAAGGCGTGGTCGATTAAATGGAAAAAGCGGCCGTAACCTTTATCAATCAAATCACCAAGACGCCGTTTGGACAGGATAAACCTTCCGCGCCGGACTCCGCCGCCGATTCCCTGCCGGTCAGCGTTCAGGCATAAACACGGTACAGGCAATGATGATGGATGGTTTGATCAATACAGTGCGTTCGCTGATGCCCGAGACGCTGGTTTCGCTGTGCCGTCAGGCCGTGGAAATTTGGGTTTCCGGCGGCTGGGCGATGTATGCGATCGCCGTTGTGGCGCTGGTGATGTTTGCGATGGGGATGCACATCCTGCTGCGTCTGTCGGAAAAGGGGTTCACATCCGTCAGCGAAAAGACTTGGCGGTATTGGATCGATTGTCCCCAGGAGCGTAAAGGCCCCATCGGCCAGATGCTGAACTTTGTAATGGGCGGTCGGTCGCTGGACGATATGGCAACCTTTTTTGAAGAGCTGCACGCCACCGAAGCGGCGCCGTTCGAACGCGATTTACGCGTGATGAAGATTTGCGTGGGTGTTGCGCCGCTGCTGGGGCTGCTGGGCACGGTTACGGGGATGCTGGCGACATTTGCGGCGCTGGCCGGCGGTTCCGGCGGTGAAAAAACGATGGCCATGGTCGCCCAGGGCATTTCCGAAGCCCTGATTACGACCGAAACGGGGTTGGTTATCGCGCTGCCGGGGCTGTTTTTCCAGCATCAGTTGGGACGCAAGTACAATCGCTACAAGGCGTTATTGGCGCATCTGGAAAACGTTTGTACGCAGACGATGTTCAAAAAATTAGAAAGTCAAAAACCGGATTAAACGATTCGGAATGTGAGGCCTGTATGGGACGTTTTCGTCAAATGGCAGCGGAAGAAGGCAGCGACGGCGGCATTGATATGTCCCCGATGATCGACTGCGTGTTTATCCTGCTGATCTTTTTTATCGTAACGACCACGTTTGTGGAAGAGACCGGCATTGAGGTCGATAAGCCGCAGGCCGCCTCCTCGGTACGGCTGGAGAAAACCAGCATCCTGATCGCCCTGACCGACAAAGGCGAAGTCGTCTATGGCGGACGGGAGATCGGCTTTAGCGGTGTGCAGCCGCTGGTCAAACGAATGCTTCAAAAAGAAGAAGTTCCGGTCATCATTCAGGCCGACGCCGGCGCTCAGTCGGGATTATTGGTGCGCGTCATCGATGAGGCCAAGCTGGCCGGCGCGGTCAAAGTCAGCGTCGCAAC
>JBFZBE010000175.1:0-4894 GCA_041308685.1 Phycisphaerae bacterium | reverse complement strand
CCGACCGTCAGCAGCGTCAAAAACTCCGGCTCGATGTCAAACACCTTGGCCACGGCCTCCATATCATCAAAGACCGCATCGACCTTGCCGCTTTCCTCGGCCAGTTCGAACATCACGTCGCTGTAAATCTCGTGAATAATATGTCGCGATGGATGAGCCATAGAATGCCTCTTCGCCGTCAGGCGGTGGGTTTCGCTGCGTTCTGCTGACGCAGTTTGTCGATCGCCTCGTCGATCAGTTTCTGGTTGTCCTGTGCATCCAGCGTCTTGCCGAAGACCTCGGCGCCCAACTGACGGACGATCTGGCCGGCCTGCTGCCACAGCGCCTCTTCGGCCTCCAGCCGTTCGCGTTCCAGGTCGGCCTCGGCCCGTTGCTTCATCTGGTCGATCTCACGCTGCTTGACGTGTTCGACCTCCAGCGCCTGTTTTTGCGCTTCTTTGACCTTGGCGCTGATGATGTCGCGCCCCTGCCGGTCGGCGTCGGACAACTTGCCGTGGTACTCGGCCAGCACTTTCTTGGCCTCGGTGCGCGTTTTTTCGGCCTCGGCGATCTGCCGCTCAATATGCTCCTGACGCGAGGTCAGACCGGCGAGAATCGGCTTCCACGCAAACCGCCACAGCACCGCCAGCAGCACAATGAACCACACCAGCGTCCAGATGGATTCGCCGAAATACCCCTCAAAGACGCTGGGCGTCTTATGGGCCTCTTCGGCGGCCTCCGACGCCAGCGCCGGCGCAGCAACCACCAGCGTCAGCCACAGCATCGCACTATATAAGCGAACCCGCATAACGATTCCTCGTTGGTGTTGCGTCTTAACCCAAGACCGCCAGCAGACAGATGATCAGCGCAAACAATGTTACGCCTTCGATCAGCGCCGCGGCGATAATCATCGTCGTAAAGATGCGGTTGCCCGCTTCGGGCTGGCGGGCGATGGCCTCGACGGCGCTGCCGGCCAGTTGGCCGATGCCCCGTGCGGCGCCCATCACGATCAGACCGGTGCCGAGCAGGCCGCCCAGCAGGCCAAACGCCTTGTCATCAAGAGAGATTTCCCCCAGCATCATCGGGGCGACATTCAGCAATTCCAACATACGTTCATACCTCCAGAAACTTACTGTGTTACGAATTTGAGATTTCTGTTATTTTCATACATCCGCCGCAGGCGGATTCCACACTTTTAACTTTTACCTTTTTACTTTTAACTTATCAATGTTCTTCACTGACCGCAAACATAATAAAGATCGTCGTCAAAAAGACAAAGATATACGCTTGCAGGAACGCGACAAACACCTCCAGCAAGCTCATCAGCGTCGTAGCCAGAATCGAGGCCCCGGCCACCATAAACGTCTTGAACATAATGATAAAGCCCAGCAGCACCCCCAGCAGAATATGGCCGGCCAAGATATTGGCAAACAACCGGATCGCCAGCGAAAACAGCCGCACAAACGAGCTGAGCAGTTCCATCACAAACATAAACGGCAAAATCGGCCAGGGGACTTTCGGCGACAGCGTGGCCAGATACTTGGCCAGCCCCTTTTCGCGGATGCCCGCCAAATGAAACAGGATAAAGGCAAAGGTTGCCAACGCACCGGTCACATAGATATTGGCCGTGGCCGCCCCGCCCCAGCCCTCTTTTTTGATAAGCAAAAACACCGCCTTATCCAACGGCATCAACCCCAGCAGATTCAGCGTCAAAATAAAGAAAAACATCGACCAAATCACGCAGATGTAGCGGTCGGTGTGGTCTTTGAGCATCGGACGCGCCATATCTTCTCGCAGATAGACACAAATGGTCTCAATGACATTGCGAAATCCCCGCGGCACCAGCCCCCGCTGACGCACGGCCAGCGGCAAACCGACCATCAGCACCAGCGAGGCCAGCATCACCATAAACATATGATTAGTAAAATGCAGATCCAGGGGACCCAAGTGTATCGGGGGAATCTGCTCGATCCGCTTACTGACGACCTCTTGCAGAGGATTGAGACCGGACAATAATATCCCACATGTTTCCATGTACCGCAGATTCCTGATCGTTTGTGTTTCGCGGCGTCTGCCGCAGCAGCCGCAGCGCCAGCCATAGATCCGGCACTAAAAAGGCACTATAAAACAAGGCCAAAAACCCGACAAACTGAGTCCTGTGTATGGCTGTAAAAAGAGTAATTATAATCACACCCAACAATCCAATCAATAGCCGAATTAGCCCAGATAAAAAAATTCCCAACATCACCCACGTCAACTCCCTGCCCCAAATCTTATACAAAATTGTAATTCCCCCGGCAGCGGCCGCCGCGGAAACCCCCATCGCCGCGATACAGGCGTGTGTTGAAACCACCCCTCCGGTTTCGCTGAGTCGAAAAACAAACGCTCCGCCGAAAACATACAACACCCCCCAGCCCATAAGGTGTGCCCACGGAAATCGCGGCATCACCCAAATCGGCCTGCCGAAACTATCCTTGGCCAGCGTCGGGGCTGTTTTCGTCGTCATCATCTGAATTTGGCTGGGCGTTATCCTTTTGCGACCGTTTGACCATCAAATACAGCATCACGCCGAAGCCCACAAAAAAGCCCAGAATCATCCATCCTGGACTTGTATCTTCCAGTTTATCCAAAAAGTAGCCGATCACGCAGAAAATACCGACTACCAGACAAAACTCGATACCGATACCCATCCACCGAAAGGCGCCTTGGTAGTATGAATTGTCCTGAAATCGTTTTTTTCTGCTGACCGCCACAGAGTAATACCAATCGGAATGTTTTTATATCCACAGATTACACAGATTTTCACTGGTTAATTATAAACGCTGATTAGAATGATTACACTGATTTTTAAATTTTAATATTTTAGTTTTATAAATTTGTTTAGAATTTAGTGCTTCTATCTTAACTTCATGTGCTTCATGGTTAAACTCTTTTTAATCTGTGTAGTCTGTGGCAAAATTTTTTTTTCTTCATTCTGACTTCCGACTTCTGACTCCTGACTTCTAAATTAGAATTTCGCGCGTTCCAAAATCAGCGTCCGCACCCGTTCGCTGGGCAGATTCAGCGCCCCGAACGCCCCGGCCGCACCGGCGCGAATATCGGGCTCGGCCTCCGTTGATGCCACCAGGGCATACAACGCATCGACATGCTCGCTGAGCAGCAGATTGGCGTTGAGCTTGGCCGAGCGTGCCAGCGCGGCAAACGCCGCAAGGCGAATGTCTTTGCCGTTTTGTTCATGCATCGCCGTCGCCGCAATCGCCCGCTGCGCTTCCGGGCTGGACAAATACGCCAGCACATCGGCCGCCGCGGTCTGCATTTGCGGCCAATCGCCCGCCGTGGCGGCAATCAGCGCCGCCTGCGCCAGCGACAGATCGACCACCTTGTTGCGCGACAGCGCCAGCTTATAGACCGCCTGCACCGCACGCATCGCATACGCTTTGGACAGGTCATCGCCCAACTGGTCTTTGCCTTCCTGTGCGATGGCCGAAGCCAGATGCTTGACGATCAGCTCGCTGCCGGTAAACGGCTCCACCGGACCGGCCTCGGCAAACGCGATCGCGGCGCTGTACTGCACCTTGCGGTCGGCATAGCTGAGCGCATCGGCCAGCGGCTGGGACGTTCCGACCCGATACAGCAGCGACTTTTCGCCCGCATTGACCGCCAGCGCCTCAACCACACCCAGAGCCACCGCGGCCTCATTATTCTTCAATGCCCGCTCCAGCGACTGATGCAGATACTCCGGCCCGGCGGTCGTCGCATACGTCATCGCGTCGGCATGTCCCTGACCAAAATACGCCGGCATCGCAACACCGGCCGTTTCGGCGCGATAAAACGACGCCAGCCACAGCCCGATCGCCTTGCCTATCGCCGCATCGGTCTTTAAGGCCAGCTCCGCGCACCGCATTGCCATCAATTCGTTAAAATACGCCTTGCTGACTTCCTGCCGCGTCAAGGCCTGTTTTTCCATATCCCAGAACCAGACATTGGCAAAACTGTACTCAGCCGACGGCGCCAGCACATCGTGCCGGTCGTAGTACGCCTCGCCCAGCCGGAAAAACAGCTCGGCCGCGGGTATCTGCAGCGCGCCTGCATCGATTTTCTGGATCGCCGCGGTCGCCATCGCCCGGCAGGTCTCGGAACTGTCGCTTTCCAAAATCAGCTTCAGATACGGCAGCGGCTCCATCGTGCCGATCTGCCCCAGCGCCCGCACCACCTCGGCTCGCACGGCGGGGTTTTCTGTCCGCATTGCCGCCACCAGAGGCCGTACTGCATCGGCGTTCAGCTTGGACAAAGCATCGGTAATGTAGGCAAACTCATCCTTACGGGATTCGTCGGCCATCGCCGCCAGCATAAACGGCACGGCATATTCGCCGGCATTCCGCAACCGTTCCTCGGCGGCGATCCGCCCCCGAATGGTCGTACTGAGACGGGATATCTCCTGATTGATGATCTTGGGGTCGGTACGGCGAATGAACCGCCCTTTTTCGATAATATCCAGCACCTGACCGCTGACCTGACGCAGTATATCGCTGTCGGCGTGCATCTTGAGCAGCAGCCGATACCCTTCCGGGTTTTGCTCGCTTAAGTCCAGCAATTTCGTCGGCTCGGGGTTGGCGGCCACGATTTTCTCGCCGAATCCCTTGGCCAGTTCAAACCGCCCGATGGCGGTATAATGCAAAAAAGAACCCCAATCGTCCTCAACTGTGTCTGCCGCGGCCAAGCCGCCAACCAGCAACACCGTCGCCACCACCCCAAAAAGACCCTTCGCACATCGCATCGGCACTCTCCATATTATGATTGAACGCATAAGTCCACCGCCTCGCAAAATCACAACTCTATACTGCAAAAGCGGTTACAAAAATTCGCAAAAAGGACGCAAAAATCTCTGTTTGATTATATGCCAACACGCGC
Source organism: Phycisphaerae bacterium (assembly GCA_041308685.1). Taxonomy (GTDB): domain Bacteria; phylum Planctomycetota; class Phycisphaerae; order Sedimentisphaerales; family Anaerohalosphaeraceae; genus T3Sed10-213. Next base: position 4 of record JBFZBE010000175.1, on the reverse strand, counting down.
CCCT
>JBFZBE010000174.1:0-3348 GCA_041308685.1 Phycisphaerae bacterium | reverse complement strand
GGATTTGACGTGTGCGTCACTGTTGCCCTCGCCATGGCGATAACCGGCTCGCTGCTGGGGGATCAGGGCGTCCAGCGTCAGCAGGACATCGTGCGGCACGTCGGGGTCGGCGTTTTCATTGATCGTTACCGCCGCCGTGGTATGGGGGCAAAAGGCCGTAACAAGGCCGTCCTGCACACCGGATTCGCCCACCGCGGCGGCGATCTGGGCGGTGATGTCCAGCATCTGACAGCGGCGGCTGGTACGCAACGATAAGGTCTTATAGACCACCTTCATACTGTATCCTTTCTTTGTCTATATTTAATTGTATCTTTCTTCGTCCATTTTTCAAGTTCAAAACCAAACTGCTTCTTGCAGGGCGGCGGGGCTTGTGCTAAAATATCCAAAATGCGTCTTGTTTGTTATGGAATCAGCTTTCACGACACGTCGCTGGATGAGCGTGAGCCGGTGGTCTTCACGGAAGTTCAGCAGCGCCAACTCCTGCGCGCGATGCATTCGATGCCGGCCGTCCATGAAGGGCTGGTGTTGTGTACCTGCAACCGGACAGAGTTGTACCTGTATGCGCAGGCCGCAGCCGATACCGAGGGATTTGTCGAAAAGCTCATCGGCCAGATGAACTCAAAGGCAGTGGATGTGTGGCGGCGGCATCGTCGGGTCTATGAGGGTATTGCAGCCGTGCGGCATCTCTATGCGGTTGGGGCGGGGCTGGATTCCCAGATGCTCGGTGAAAATCAAATCCTCCGCCAGCTCAAGGACGCCTATTCGGCCTCGATTGAGGAAGGGACAAGCCGGTTTTTCATCCATCGGCTGATGCACAGCGCATTTCGGGCGGCCAAGAGCGTACGCACACAAACCGACATCAACACCGGAGCGGTCTCCATCAGCGCCGCGGCGGTCGAGCTGGCAGCCGAACACGTCAATCTGCCGGGAGCGTCCGTTGTCTTGGCCGGAGCCGGCGAAAATGCTGCATTGGCGGCGGCGCATCTGGTCAAGCACGGCATCGGGACGCTGGATGTGGTCAGCCGCACGCTGGACAGCGCCGTGCGGTTGTGTGAGCAACTCAAGACCGGCCGTCCGCATACGCTGGAAGCGCTGCCGCAACTGGTATCTGCCGCCGATCTGGCAGTTTGTTCGACCGCTTCCGAAACCCCGATCATTACCGCCGCCGAATACGGGTATCTTCTCGGCCAGCGCACAAAGCCGCTGACGCTGATCGACATTGCCGTGCCGCGCGACATCGAACCGCAGGTCGGTCGGCTTGCGGGGATCAAACTGTTCAATATCGAAGACCTCGACCAGCAGGTACAGCGCAATCTGCAGCGGCGCAGCGACCAGATTCCGCAGGCGGAAAAAATTATCGATGATCATGTCCGGCAGTACGCCCAATGGCTGGATAGTCTGCATATCAAAGATGTCGTGTGCCAGTTGACTGAAACGTATCGACAGGTGGCTTACGATGAGGCGCATCGCTACGGCGGCCAACTTGACGCGGTCCAAAAAGAGCAGTTGGAGCGGTTTGCTGTGTCGTTGGTCAAAAAAGTGCTGCACGGGCCGATCAGCTATCTGAAGCATTCGGCGCAGGAAGAAATGGTCTGGGACCAGCTTCAGGCGGCCGAACTGATTCGCAAGATGCTGCTGGACAACGGACGAAAGGGGCATCCATGAGCGGCCGGACACTGCGCATTGCCACACGCGGCTCGGCGCTGGCGGTTGCGCAAACTGAGCTGGTTGTCAAACGTCTGACGGCGGCACATCCACAAATCCGGGTCGAGCTGGTTACGATTCAGACCCGCGGCGATCAACAGCAGCACGCCCCGCTTTGGAAGCTGGAAGGGTATGGTTTTTTTACCACGCAGGTGGAAGCGGCGCTGCTGGACGGCAGAGCAGACATGGCGGTGCATAGCTTTAAGGATATGCCCACGCAGGCCGATGCCCGGCTGACCGTTGCGGCGATTTTTGAGCGTATGTACCCCGAAGACGCGGCGATTACCGCCTCACAGGCGGCCTGCCTTAATGATATCCCGGAAGGGGCGATTGTCGGCACCAGCAGCCCGCGGCGGATGGCGCAGCTTGCCGGACTGCGGCCGGATTTGGATCTTCGCCCGCTGCGGGGCAACGTCGAGACGCGCATTCAGAAGGTGCGCAATGGCGACTATGATGCGATCATTCTGGCACGGGCGGGACTGGAGCGGCTGGGGTTGGCCGATGCGATCGCATTTTGCTTTGACCCAACGGTGTTTGTGGCCGCGCCGGGACAAGGCGCGCTGGCGATACAGACCCGCGCCGATGATACGGCGACACAGGCACTGGCCGGCTGCCTGCACCATACGCCGACAGCGGTGTGTGTGCAGGCCGAGCGGGCGGCGCTTGCGGCGCTGCATCCGGGCTGTCATGCGCCGGTGGGGGTGTATGCACGACGGATTGGCGATGCACTGGAAATTTTTGCGTTGGCTGCGCCGCTGCGGGGCTGGCCATGCCTGCGCCGGCAGGTGCGCGGCGACTATCGCTTTGCCGATGCACTGGCGGCCGAGTTGGTCGAGCAGTTGCGGCAGGGCGGTGTTGAGGATATTTTGAAACCTTACGAGGCAGGCCAATGAAGACAGGCAAGGTTATTCTGGTTGGCGCAGGGCCGGGCGATGCGGGGCTGATCACCGTCAAGGGGTTGGAATGTCTCCGGCGGACTGATTGTGTGGTCTATGACGGCCTGGCCAATCCGTCGCTGTTGGCCGCGGTACGGCCGGAGGCCGAGCGGATCAATGTGCGCAAACGCACCGGTGATCATCCGGTTAAGCAGAATGAAATCAACGCGATCCTGGTCGAAAAGGCACAGCAGGGCAAGCTGGTCGTGCGGCTCAAGGGCGGCGATCCGTGTCTATTTGGTCGTGCGGCCGAGGAGGTTGCAGCGTGTGCGGCGGCGGGGATTTCGGTTGAGATCGTGCCGGGTGTTACCTCCGGCATGGCGGCGGCCGAATATGCCGGGATTTTTTTGACCGATCGCGACCATGCCTCGGCGGTGGCTTTCATTACGGGCAGGCAGGCCGAGGGCAAGACCGACGACGCTTTGAACTGGGCGGCGCTGGCGGCGTTTGAGGGGACGCTGGTGTTTTATATGGCGATGGGGACGCTGGCCGAGATCGCCCAGCGGCTGACCGAACACGGCAAGGACGAGCAAACCCCCGCCGCCGTCGTACATCAGGCGACGCTACCGCAGCAGCGGGTGGTCGAGGGGGCATTGTGCGATATTGCCGCCCGATGTGAGCTGGCAAACATCGGGGCGCCGTCAATTGTCATCGTCGGGACGGGTGCGAAAGCGCAGCCATCAGCGGATTGGTTTATGCGGCAGCCCTT
>JBFZBE010000173.1:0-2875 GCA_041308685.1 Phycisphaerae bacterium | reverse complement strand
TTTACTTTTTACTTCGCCGCGACGACGAAACGGTATTACTAAAAACAGCACTAACGTCCATCCATTATAACCGACTTTCATCGGGATTTCAATTGGTTTGCAGTCCTTTGTAACCTCTTTTAATCAAATTGATTACAAATTGGCCTGCTCGCGGATATATTTAACCACCGCATCGTCATCGTTTGGGCCGATGATAGTGTGGGCGTGCTGTTTGACCACGTCCTCGGCGTTGGCGACAGCCACGGCCCGGCCGGCGATCTGGAACATCTTGACATCGTTGATATGGTCGCCGAAGACCGTCAGCCGCTCGGCGGGGATGCCCTCCATCTCCAGCAATGTGCGGACGGCGATGGACTTGCAGGCCTTGCGGTCATGCAGGGTCAGCCACCAGTGGCCGGGGCTGCAGCGGTTTTCAAAGAGGAAGTTTTCCATCGTGCCCGGATACCGTTCATCGAGCAGCGTGTATAACGCCTGTACACGGGACTTATCGCCCATCACCACAAACGCAATGACGGTTTCTTTGAACGCATCGGAAAGCCGCTTGATCGGCCGCAGACGCTGGTCGCCGACCAGTTCGAGGATATCGTGATACCACTGCATCTCGGTATTGATGAGTTTTTCCCAATAGAGGCGGTCTTCCTCGCCGTGGTGGGTCAGCACAAACGGCTGCAGACCGGCGGCCAGAATATGCCCATAAATAGTCTGGGCAAACGCCGTCTCCAGATGATTGATGACCAAGTGCCGCCCAGTGGCATAGTCGGTCAAAAATGCCCCGTTGACGGCGATAACCGGCAGCCGCAGCGGCAGGTCTTTGAGGATGGGGGTGATCTCCGCCCACGCCCGCCCGCTGGCGACGGTGAACTGGATCCCGCCTTCCAGCAGTTCCGTCAGCGTCTTGCGGCTGTAGTCCGACAACACACTGCCCGGCCCCAGCCGCGTGCCATCCATATCGGAAACAAATAAATCCTGTGTGTTCATTGATCCTTGTTTACCAAATGGCTTATAAACCAATCCAGATTGCACGAGACGACCTTGCCGTTGTCAACATTTTCGGCGGTTCGGCTGATGAGGATGCGCCGGGAGGCATCGATCAGGTCGGCGGCTTTGTTGAGTTTCTGGATGGCCGATAGGTCGGGTGAGGTGGTCAGTTTGACTTCAATCGCCCATTTTTCTTTTCCGAAATCCAGCACAAGGTCGATCTCGAAGCCATCGTTGGTACGCAGAAAGTACGGCGTAAAGACCGTCTCTCGCAGTTTTAGCGCATTGATAACCTGTTCGATGACGAACCCTTCCCAACTTGCCCCGACCCACGGCGCCGAAAGCAGCTCCTCTTCATTCTGCACATTCAGCTGCGTATGCAGCAGGCCGCTGTCGCGCCAATAAAGTTTGGGACTTTTGACGAGTCGCTTTTTCAGGTTTGAAAAATACGGCTGAAGCTGGCGAATCAAAAACGCCCCTTCAAAATACCCCAGATAGCTCTTGACGGTTTTATAGGAGATATCCAAGCTCTTGCCCAACTGCGAGGCATTCAGGGTCTGCCCATGTACGGCGGCGATCATCTTCAGCATCCGCTGTGTTGTGGCCGGTTCAGCCGGCAGCCCCCACAAGGGCAGGTCACGAAAGACCAGCATTTCAAGATAGTGCTGCTGCCAGACCGGATACTGGTTGGGGTCAAGAACCCCACCGTTGGGATAGCCGCCGTAAAGCCAAAGCGTGTGCTGTTGGGATACAGACAGTTCCTCCCACACAAAAGGCGTCAGTTCCAGCAATGCCATACGCCCGGCCAGCGATTCGGAGACCTGCTGCATCAGTGCCGGTGAGACCGACCCCAAGAGCAAGAATCGCCCATTCCGCTTGCGGTCATCGTCAATTGCCCCGCGCAGGCGTTTGAACACATCCGGCCACTCCTGCGCCTCATCCAGAATCACCAGACCGGATTGCGCCATCAGTGCATCCCATCTTATATCAAGAGCTACCCTGTCCTGTTCTTGCTCAAGATCAAAGTATATTCCGCCCAGAGATCGGGCAAACGTTGTCTTGCCGCACTGTCTTGGGCCGACGAGTGTCGTCGCAGGGAAGGCATTAAGCCGTTTTTTTAAAATATCTTGTATTTTGCGTGAAAGCATTTCTTACATTTTAGAAATCAATTTCTATTTTGCAAGAATTTTCTGAATTTCAAGACAATTCTATATCTAAACCACATGATTTGCCTCTGGAAACTGGATATTATAAGGCCAAGATGGCGGTGCGGCAAGATTTTGATGAATAAAATTCCTGTAATGTGGTTCCAAATATTCCACTCTTAACGCTTTTCAAGATGTTATTTGTACGGTACAATGCTCGCCGGTAAATTTCTAAAATCGCTCAAAACCGGAGAATCTCGATGAGTATTACCGTTGAAGAAATCTTTGAAACCGTCAATATGACCCTGCGGCAGAACTTTGACATCCGCACGGTAACACTGGGCATCAATCTGAAAGACTGCATGGATCGCGATATCGACCACTTTTGCGGCCGGATCGAACAGCGCATCATCACGATGGGCAAGAAGGTCAACGCCGCCGCCGACGTAATGGAGCAGAAATACGGCATCCCTGTCATTAACCGCCGTATTTCAGTCACGCCGGTGTCACTGCTGATGGAGCCGCTGCCGCGCACCATCGCCGCGGCGGTGCAGGTCGCCAAGACGCTCGACCACGCCGCCACGGAGGCACAGATGGACTTTATCGGCGGTTTTGGGGCGCACATTCAAAAAGGAATGACCGGCGCCGACCAAAACCTGATGGACGCCCTGCCGCAGGCGCTGTCGCAGACCAAGCGGGTGTGCAGCTTCTTTAATATGGGTTCGACCCTGGCCGGGCTGAATATGACGGCC
>JBFZBE010000172.1:0-9735 GCA_041308685.1 Phycisphaerae bacterium | reverse complement strand
TACACTGACAACTCAACGCCGAACAACCTCCGTAAAGCCGATTTGTTACTTCAACAAGGCGGTTCATATCAAGTGGTTGTCAGAAATCTCAGTAACGTTTTACATGATTATGCTCTTGCTTTTGAATTGCTTGATCCATTGCCGGGGGACTTGGATGGCGATTATCGGGTTGATTTGGCGGATTTGTCTTTGCTGCTGGATTGCTGGCTGCAGGGGTGTGATTTTGATTTATTTGAGCTGCTGGCATCGCACTGGTTGGCGATTGATGATCGTTATGCACAGCCATAACGACAACCTCTGGACAATGAATATCAAAAAGCCAAAATGGTTTTGGAACATACATTTTACGGGCAAGATGCCCGAGATACCTGATTTTTCGAGGATGCCACAGCTAAATCCCGAATAACAACCTGCAAATCCAGGGCTATCGCGTAAAATTGCAATACACCCTTTTCAGCCCCCTCAAACGCGGCATCAGAAACAAAAGCCGAGCCGCGCAAGCGGCCGGATAGCGCCACCCACAGGGTAACGCCTTATCGGGCAGCTTGCGCTGCCACGCTTTTGTTTCATGCGATTGCCCTGAAATCTCTGTCAAATCCGATTGATTCTGTATGCGAATTGGGTACAATACGCGGCGTGATTGAAAAACTTGGACATTTAGTATCAAGGAAGTCGTAAATTATGCCTCCCCAATTTGTGTTTGAAATGAGCCGTGTCAGCAAACGCTACGGCGATAAACAGGTATTAAAAGATATTTCGCTGTCGTTCTACTATGGCGCCAAGATCGGCATCGTCGGCGAGAACGGCTCCGGCAAGACCACGCTGCTGAAGATTATGGCCGGGCTGGACAAGGACATTCACGGCGAGGCACGGCTGTCGCCCAAGATGACGCTGGGCTATGTCGCCCAAGAGCCGCAGCTTGACTTGGACAAAACCGTCCGCGATCACCTCAAAAAGGCCATTAAGCCGATATTGGATATGGTGGATCGGTTTAACCAGATCACCGAAAAGCTCGGCGACCCCGGCCCGAACGACGATATGGACAAACTGCTGGCCGAGATGGGGGCCTTGCAGGACAAGATCGACGCCTGTGAGGGCTGGGAAACCGATCGGCTGATGGATGTTGTCTCCGATGCCTTGGTGCTGCCGCCGGATGATGCGTTGGTCGGACGGCTCAGCGGCGGTGAGCGGCGGCGTGTGGCGTTGTCGATGGCGCTGCTGGAAAAGCCCGATCTGCTGCTTTTGGATGAGCCGACCAACCACCTCGACGCCGAAACCGTCCAGTGGCTTGAAACCGCCCTGCGCGAATACCCCGGCACGGTCATTATCGTTACGCACGACCGCTATTTTCTGGACAATATCACCAAGTGGATTCTGGAATTGGAAAACGGCTACGGGCTGCCGTTTGAGGGCAACTACTCGTCGTGGCTGGCGCAAAAGGCCGAACTGCTGCGCGTGGCCGAGAAGAAAGAAAGCCAGCGGCAAAAGACCCTGTCTCGCGAACTGGAGTGGATCAATACCTCCGCCCGCGCCCGCAACCAGAAGAACCAGGCGCGCATCAACGCCTATAACCAAATGGCCGCCCAGTCCGCTGAGGATGCCCGCAGTGAATCGATCATCCGCATTCCCTCCGGCCAGCGGCTCGGCGACAAGGTGCTGAACTTCAACAGTATCTGCAAGGGATACGACGGGAACACGCTTATCGACAAATGCAGCTTTGAGCTGCCGCCCAACGGCATCGTCGGCGTTATCGGCCCCAACGGCATCGGCAAAACGACGCTGTTTAAGCTGATTACCGGTCAGGAACAGCCCGACGCCGGAACGCTCACACTGGGGCCGACGGTCTCGATCGGCTATGTGGATCAGCACCGTGACGCACTCAATGCCGACAAGACGATCTTTGAGGAGATCACCGACGGCAAGGACAGCATCGATGTCGGCGGCGTCAATGTTCCCAGCCGAGCGTATGTGGCCAAGTTCAACTTCCGCGGCACGCAGCAGCAGAAAAAGACCTCCGAATGCTCTGGCGGCGAACGCAACCGCATCCATCTGGCCAAGATGCTCCGCCGCGGCGGCAACCTGCTGCTGCTGGACGAGCCGACCAACGACCTGGATGTCGATACGATGCGCGTGCTGGAGCAGGCGATCATCGATTTTCAGGGCTGCGCGATGGTCATCAGCCACGACCGCTTTTTCCTTGACCGCATCTGCACGCATCTGCTGATTTTTGAAGGCGGCGGCAAGACGCAGTGGTTTGTCGGCAACTTTGCCGCGTATGAGGAAAAGGTGCTGGCCGAAAACCCGGATCGCGTCGCCCACCGCCGCGGCAAATACCGCCCGCTCAAACTCAAACGGTAGGGGATGGAACGGCCAATGGCGGTATGCGATGCCTGGGGAAAAACTGTTTTTTTGAGGTTTTTTGGGCAAAGCGAGCGTTGACTTTTAGGGCCCTGGCGGGTACTCTACACAATTCTGAAAATACCGCTTCGGCAAGGATTTTGTCGGGAGCGGTTTGGGTATTTTCTTGACGAAAGTTCGATTTTATGGATGAAGAAAAGACAGAATCAGTGCCGGAGCGTTTCGAGGATATGCAAATCCTCGACGAGTTGAAGAATTCGTACCTCAACTACGCGATGAGTGTGATTGTGGCCCGTGCGCTGCCCGATGTGCGGGATGGGCTCAAGCCCTCGCAGCGGCGTATTCTGGTGGCGATGAACGACTTGCAGCTTGGGCCGCGGTCCAAGCACAGAAAGTGCGCCAAGATCGTTGGCGACACCGGCGGAAACTATCACCCGCACGGCGATCAGGCGACCTACGGCACGCTGGTGCGCATGGGGCAGGACTGGAGCATGCGGACGATGCTGGTCGATCCGCAGGGCAACTTTGGCAGTATTGACGCCGACCCGCCGGCGGCGATGCGTTATACCGAGGCGCGAATGACGCAGGCGGCGGTGGATATGCTCGAAGACCTCAAGATGGACACCGTCGATTATGTCCCCAACTACGATGAGACGCGGCAGGAGCCGACGGTGCTGCCGGGCAAGTTCCCCAATCTGCTGGTTAACGGCGCCAGCGGTATCGCGGTGGGTATGGCGACCAATCTGCCGCCGCACAATGTCGGCGAGGTCTGCGATGCGCTGCTGCTGATGATCGACGAGCCGGACTGCGGGTTTAAGGATATTCTGGACAAGCTGCCGGGGCCGGATTTCCCGACGGGCGGCATCATTTGCGGCCGCAAGGGCATTATGGATGCTTATGTAACCGGCCGCGGGCATCTGAAAGTCCGTGCCAAGTGCCACGTCGAGACCAGCAAAAAAGGCCGCGAAAGCATCATCGTTACCGAAATTCCGTATATGGTCGTCAAGACCAATATCGTTTCCAAGATCGCCGATTGCGTCAAGGAAGGGCAGATCGACGAGATTTCCGACATCCGCGACGAGTCCGACCGCAAGGGCTTGCGCGTGGTGGTCGAGCTGAAAAAAGATGCCGACAGCAACGTGGTGCTTAACAAGCTCTACCGCTTTACGCCGCTGCAGACGACGTTTGCGGTCAATAACGTCGCGCTGGTCAACAACCGCCCCGAAACGCTCAACATCCGCCAGATGCTCAAGCTGTACGTCAGCCATCGGCTCAATGTGATCCGCCGGCGGACGCGGTTTTTGCTGCGCAAGTGCCTCAACCGGGCGCATATTCTGGAAGGGTTGATTTTGGCCGTCAGCGATATCGACGCGATCATCGATCTGATCAAGGCCTCGCCGGACGCCCCGACCGCCAAAGAGCGGCTGATGGCCAAACCCCTGCGATTGATTGAAGCCCAGACGCTGCGCAAGCTGTTGCCGGCGTCATTTATCGACGAACGCACACAGAAGGATCAGTTCCTTTCCGGCCCGCAGGCGGACGCGATCCTGACGATGCAATTGCAGCGGCTGACCGGTCTGGAGATTGAAAAGCTGGCCAAAGAATACGCCGAGCTGGATGAGAAGATCAAAGATTATGAGGCGCTGCTGGCCAGCCGCGATCTGCAATTGGATGTGATCCGTGAAGACCTGCACGAGATCAAAGACAAATACAAAAGCCCCCGCCGCACCGAGATCGTGCAGGACGAGGCCGATGCGATTGACATCGAAGACCTCATCGCCGAAGAAGAAACGCTGGTGATGATCACGCACGAGGGCTACATCAAGCGCTCGCCGCTGGACGCCTATCGCAAACAGAGCCGCGGCGGCAAGGGCGTGATCGGCCAGGACACCAAGGAAGGCGATTTTCTGGAGCATCTGTTTGTCGCCTCGACGCACGATTATCTGCTGATCTTTACCAGCAAGGGCATCTGTCACTGGCTGAAGGTTTATAACATTCCGGAGATGAGCCGCCAGAGCAAAGGCCGCAACATCGTCAACCTGCTCAATCTTCCGCCGGATGAGAAAATCATGTCGATCATCAACGTGCGCGAATTCGACGACACGCGGCAGTTGGTTACGGCCACCAAAAACGGCGTGGTCAAAAAGACCGTACTCAGCGCCTACAGCAACCCGCGCAGCAGCGGCCTGATCGCGCTGAAGCTGGAAGAGGGCGACGACTTGATCGGCGCTGCGATCAGCTCCGGCGATGACGAGATCATTCTGGGCACGCGCGACGGCATGGCGATTCGCTTCCACGAGTCGGACGTGCGGTCGATGGGGCGGGTCAGCGTGGGCGTGCGCGGCATCAAGCTGCGGGATGGCGACGAAGTGGTCGATATGGTCGTCGTCGAGCAGGGTGCGTTCCTGCTGACGGTCTGCGAACGCGGTTTCGGCAAACGCACCGATCTGGATGATTACCGTGTCCAGAGCCGCGGCGGGCTGGGGCTGATCAACATCAAGACCACCGACCGCAACGGCCGGGTGGTCGCCCTCAAGGCCGTCCATGACGACGACGAGCTGATGATGATCACCGCCAACGGAATGATCGTGCGTACCGGACTGGAACAGGTGCGTGCCATCGGACGCAATACCGCCGGCGTGCGGATGATCTCGCTCAAGGAGGGCGATAAACTGGTCGCGGTGGCGCGGCTGATGACGGATCAGAATGTCGGCGACGGCCAACCGGCCGAACCAAAGGACGATAACGCATAAAGGGTTTTGACCTGTGGCCAAACGCACCGCTGCCCAACCTGCTTTGACCGCGACGCACAGTGTGTGTGTGATTGTCGGCGAGGATCCGTTTCTGGTGGCCAAGGAGTGCGAAAAGCGGCTGGATGCGCTGCTGACCGAAGAGCAGCGGATGACCGGCCTATCCGAGCCGAAAGCCGCCGATGCGCAGATCGCCGAGGTGCTGGACGAGCTTAGGACGGTGCCGTTTTTGGCGCCGCGGCGGGTGGTGCTGATCAAAGACGCCAAGGTGTTTTTGGAAAATTACGCCAAGCAGCTTGAATCTTATCTGGAAGCGCCCAGCCCTTGCGGCGTACTGATGATGACGACAGCAACCTTTGACGGGCGGACGCGCTTTGCCAAGAAGCTGCGCCAGATGGACGGCGTGGTGGAGATCGTCCCTATCAAAGCAAATGAGCTGCCGACGTATGTAACCCGCTATGCACAGACCGAGTACGGCATTACGCTGGACAGCCGCTGCAGCCGTCTATTGGTGGAGCTGACCGGCGACGATCCGGGACGGCTGTGCCGAGAGATGGATAAGCTGGCGTTGTTTGTTTCGCCGAAAAAGACCGTAACCGTCAAGGACATTGAGCAGCTTGTCGGCAACAATCGGATGTTCGGCGCGTTCGATGTCATCAACAGCATCATGACCAGCAATGCCGCACAGGCGCTGGCACGTCTGACGAATATGTTCGAGTCCGACCGCGACACGCAATATACCGTTGTCGGGGCGTTTGCCTATCAGTTCCGCAAGCTCTTTACGGGGCGGGCGTTGATGGCCAAGGGAATGAACGCCCAGCAGGCCGCCGAAAAAGCGGGGGCGTTCTGGAACCAGAAAGAGGCGTTTGTCGCTCAACTCCAGCGGCTTTCGCTGGGACAGCTTGCCGAGATTTTGGGCGAGTTGGGACAGATCGACTATGCGATCAAGAACGGCCGCACAACCGCGCCTGTGGCGATGGAGCGGCTGGTGGTGGGGTTGTTTGAAAAACAGCAGAAAACACGGCCGCGTAACGGATAAATTGTCCTAAAAGAGCTTTTTTTGTGCGGATAATGCCAATTGAAGCCCAAATTCGCGGATTGCCTTGAGGAATACATCCGAGTACCCTATTATTAGTACTGTTTATAGTAAGTACCGTTTTGTTATCGCGGAAAAGTAAAAGGGAAAAATGGAAAAGGTAAAATGACAGGGAAAAAGGCAAAATGTAAAGGGTGTTTGTCTTGTTGCCGGTTTCGCTTTGTGCAATGAAAAGTCGCCCTGTGCCTGAGGCATTGCAGGCCTGTCAATTTTCCCTTTTTCCTTGTACTTTTACCCTTTTCCTTTTACCTTTTGCCTTGCGACAAGCAAAAAACTCTATGCTTGGAAATGGCATCAGTAGAACTTATCAAATAATTATTGTTGATAGAAAACATTAATAAATGAGGTGGTAACGTGTCCTACCGGATTGTGGCCAAAAAGCAGCTTTCGGAAAATGTGTTTCAGATGGATGTTGAGGCGCCGCTGATTGCGCAGGCGCGCAAAGCCGGCCAGTTTGTGATCGTTTCGCCCGATGTGGACGCCGGTGAGCGGATTCCGCTGACCATTGCCGGCGCCGACCGCACGGCCGGCACGATCCGGCTGATCTTTCAGCGGGTCGGCAAGGCGACCGCGCAGATGGCCGACCTGCCCGAAGGCGGATCACTGGGCTATGTGGCCGGTCCTCTGGGACAGCCCACGCATGTTGAAAAAGTTGGCACGGTCGTCTGTGTCGGCGGGGGGATCGGGGCGGCGCCGCTGTTGCCGATTGCCACGGCGATGAAAGAGGCCGGCAATACCGTGATTTCCATCATCGGGGCGCGCAATAAAGAGTTGATGATTCTGGAGCGGGAATTTGCCGCTCTGAGCGATGAATTGATTTTGGTGACGGACGATGGGTCATGCGGCCGCAAGGCGCTGGTTACTGAGCCGCTCAAAGAGATTTGCTCACGGCCGGCCAAGCCGAATCTGGCGATTGCGATAGGGCCTACGATTATGATGAAGTTTTGCTGTGAAGTAACCAAGCAGCTTGCCGTTCCGACGCAGGTCTCGCTCAATACGATCATGATCGACGGCACGGGCATGTGCGGCGGCTGCCGTGTCGAGGTTGGCGGCAAGACCAAATTTGTCTGCGTGGATGGGCCGGAGTTTGACGGCCATCTGGTCAATTTCGACCTGATGATGCGGCGCATGACCGCCTTCAAAGACCTCGAAAAGAAGGCGATGGATCAGTATCAAAAGCACCGCTGCAACATCGGCCTCAAATGATTTTTTAGCCACAGATGAACACAGATTTTTACTGATTTTTTGATATGGAGAGATATCCGGTGGATGCACAGGAAACACTGTTGAAGGAATTGCTCGATAAGCAGGCCAAAGGCGAGTTGAAGGCCAAAGACCGTTATGCCATTCCCGCGCAGGATATGCCCGCACAGGACGGCGTCGCACGCCGCGGCACGATGACGGAGGTGGCGCTGGGTTATACCGCAACACAGGCACGGCTGGAGGCGATGCGCTGTCTGGGCTGTGCCAATGCCCCGTGCGTGGAGGGTTGTCCGGTGCGGATTCGCATCAAGGATTTTGTTACCGAGATCGCCGCCGGTCATTTCGATAAGGCGCTGGCGATCATCAAAGAAAATTCACTGCTGCCGGCGGTCTGCGGGCGCGTCTGTCCGCAGGAGGTGCAGTGTCAGGAACGCTGCACGGTCGGCAAGAAGTTCAAAGACCCTAATCTGAGCGTGTCCATCGGACGGCTGGAGCGGTATGTGGCCGACCTGGACAAGGGCGGCGCCGCAGCGCCGCAGATCGCCCCGCCGACCGGCAAGAAAGTCGCCGTCATCGGGTCCGGCCCCGGCGGGATCGTGGTGGCCGCCGATACGCGCCGCGCGGGGCACGATGTAACGCTGTTTGAGGCATTCCACAAGCCCGGCGGTGTGATGGTCTATGGAATCCCGGAGTTTCGTCTGCCCAAGGCCATCGTGCAGAAAGAAATCGACGTGCTCAAGCAGATGGGCGTTCAGATCGTCTGCAACTTTATCGTCGGCCGCACCCGCACCATCGAGCAGTTGATGAAAGAGGACGGCTTTGACGCGGTGTATGTCGGCGTCGGCGCCGGGCTGCCCAAGTTTATGAACATCCCTGGCGAGCATCTGGTCGGCGTGTACAGCGCCAACGAGTATCTGACCCGCGCCAATCTGATGAAGGCCTACGCTTTCGGCAAGGGCGCCGATACGCCGATCTCGGTCAGCAAAAATGTCGCGGTGCTGGGCGGCGGCAACGTGGCGATGGATGCGGCGCGGATGGCCGTGCGGCTGGGGGCCGAGAAGGTCTATCTGGTCTATCGCCGCAGCGAGGCCGAGATGCCCGCCCGTATCGAGGAAGTCCACCACGCCAAGGAAGAAGGCGTGATTTTCTGTACGCTGCAAAACCCCAAACGCATCCTCGGCAGCGACGCCGGCAGCGTGGTCGGGATGGAGTGCCTGCGGTATGAGCTGGGCGAGCCGGATGATTCCGGCCGCCGCCGTCCGGTCGAGATCAAGGGTAGCGAGTTTGTGATGGAGGTCGATACGGTCATTGTCGCTATCGGCAACGGTGCCAACCCTCTGATTCAGCAGACCACGCCCGGCCTGGAATTCAACAAGTGGGGCAACATTGTCGTGGATGACAACTGCCGCACGTCGATGAAGGGCGTCTATGCCGGCGGCGATATCGTGCTGGGAGCGGCCACGGTGATTTTGGCGATGGGACAAGGCCGCATCGCCGCCGAGGCCATCAATCAGGACCTGAAATAAATGAAGAAAATTCTTGACACAGATTTCACAGATTTTCACTGATTTAAAGTGAAAAAATCTGTGTTTTTTCTGTGTTAATCTGTGTCTAAAAAATAAATCTCTGTGTTCTCTGTGGCAAAAAGATAATTTTTATCTGTGAATAAGCTGCCAGGCGCGGAGGACCTCGGCGACGCTCCAGGCCTGGGCGAATGTCCCGCGCGGCTCGTGTGGCGCATCGCCGTCGAAAATCTCCGAGATCGAGCCGATGCAGGCCTCTTCTTCCAGATGCCGAAACAGCGGCGCCAGCCATGTCCGGCACTTGCGTTTGGCGTCGGAGCTGTTGCCGTTGACCTTGAGATGCGCCTCGATAAACACCCCGATCAGCCACGCCCAGACTGTTCCCTGATGATAGGCCGCGTCGCGATGTCCCTGATCGCCGCTGTAATGTCCGCGATAGCGCGGATCGGACGGCGCCAGCGACCGCAGCCCGCGCGGCGTCAGCAGTTGGCGCTGCACGGCCGCAACCACTTTTTGCTGATGCTCGGTGTCCAGCGGCGAATACGGCAGCGACACGGCGAAAATCTGGTTGGGACGCAAACTGGCATCGACCGTCCCGTCCGGCAGCACGCAATCATTCAGATAGCCGGCCGCCTCATTCCAAAACAGATCGGTAAAGCTGTCGGCGACCTGTGCGGCCAGGTCGGCATAAAAGCAGGCGCTGTCGGCCTGACGATATTCGTAATATGCCGCCATCTGGCATAGGTTGCTGTACCACAGGGCGTTGATCTCGACGGCCTGATCACCGGCGGCGATGCCCAAACGC
>JBFZBE010000171.1:0-3645 GCA_041308685.1 Phycisphaerae bacterium | reverse complement strand
TTCGCGTTTGGGGATGTAGAGTTTGGGCAGGTTGCTTTCGGCCAGCACACGGCACAAGGCATCGACGTCCACCTTATTCTGGTCGTAAAGCAAGACCAACTGCTCGCCCTTCTTTTCATCCGGCACGCTGGTGATCGCTACCGCCGGCTCGTGCATCCCCAAGCCGGTCAGGCAGACCTCTTCGATTGTCATGTGCGGCACCATCTCGCCGCCGATCTTGCTGAAGCGGCTCAGGCGGTCGCGGATCGTGATAAAGCCGTCCTCGTCGAGCGTTACAATATCGCCGGTGTTATACCAGCCGTCCCGGATGACCTGAGCGGTTTTTTCGGGATTGTTCAAGTACCCTTTCATCACGTTGGCCCCTTTGACCCACAGCACGCCCGGCTCGTCAAAGCCCAGCAGTTCGCCCGTCTCATGATGCACGACGCGCACGGCCAAGCCGGGGATCGCATGCCCCGCCGAACCCTCTTTGGTGCCGATGTGCAGCACCTTGTCCACCTCGACATCCACCACGTTCAGCGCCGCCAGCGGCGACAGCTCCGTCGCCCCGTAGCCCTCGCGCGGGCGGATGCCGAATTTTTGCTCAAAGGCGTCGATCAGGGCGACCTTGAGCTTTTCGGCGCCGGCCACCACAAACCGCAACGAGGCGAAGTCTTCCTTTTCGCAGCGCCGCAGGTAGTTGAGCAAGAACGTCGGCGTGGCAAACAGCAGCGTCGCCTTGTCCTGCCGGACGGTCTGGCCGACGAGCTTGCCGTCCAGCGGGTTGGGGACGTAGCTGACCGGAACGCCGACCAGAATCGGCAGCCAGAGCGTACAGGTCAGCCCGAACGAATGAAAGAACGGCAGGATCGCACACAGCCGATCGTTGGGATAGACCCGAAACGATGAGAGCACCATCTCCAGATTGGACAGGATGTTGTGATGGGTCAGCTCGATGCCCTTGGGACGGCCGGAGCTGCCGGAGGAAAACAGGATCGCGGCGGTATCGTCGGCGGTCGCCGTCTGGGCGTTGGCCAGCCGTCGGGATGGGGCAAACACGGCCGCAAGCAATGCCCGCCGCTTGTCGGTGCCGGTAATGGATGCGGCCAAATCCTCCAGAAAGACCGCTTCCGGCAGGTCATTGGCGGCGATCTGCAATTTTTCCAGCACGGTGCGGCTGGTCAGAACGGTCTTGAGTCCCGCCTCGGCGATCATATAGCGGCGATCCTCGGTGGAGGCCACATACGACAGATTGACCGACGGCTTGTTGAGCAGTGCGACGGCGGTATTGGCCAGCGCCCCGCCGACGCTGGGCGGCAGCAGAATGCCCACGCGCGGCTGGCCTTGCGTTCGCGGCGCCAGCTTGTCGGCCAGCGCCACCGAGCCGATCAGGGCTTTGCCAAAGCCGACGCGCTTGCCGGTGGTGTCGGAGGCGAAGGGCTTTCGCCAGTGCCGCCGTGCCGACTGCACAAACGTCTGGCCGAGCGTGAGCCGATGGGGCTTTTTGGCGTTGAAATAATCGACCGACAAGGCCTCGATCGCCCGGCGGATCGCCAACGGCGAGGCATCGGCGGACATTGGCGACCCAAAATGCACCGCTACCCGCCGCTGCTTGAATCGCGGCCAGGCGCCGAGCATCTTGCCGTGGTAATAGCTGAAGATGCTGCCCCACAGCCCGCCCAGATAGGCGGGGATGATCGGACAATCTGTGCCTTTGACCACTTTTTCAAAGCCCGCGCGAAACCGCCCCAACATGCCGGTGCGCGTGACCTGTCCTTCGGCAAAGATGCACAGCAGATAGCCCTCATCCAGCGCCTTGCGGCCTTCGCGCAGGGCGGCGACCATCTGCTTGGGCGAGTCCTTGGCGCTGATGGGGATCAGCCGACCGATGCGAAACAGCCAGTTCAGATACGGCCAGCCGTAGATGTCGCGATCCATAATGAAGCGGATCCGCCGCTGCTGGGTCGCCAAGAGAATCAGCGGA
Source organism: Phycisphaerae bacterium (assembly GCA_041308685.1). GTDB lineage: Bacteria > Planctomycetota > Phycisphaerae > Sedimentisphaerales > Anaerohalosphaeraceae > T3Sed10-213. Next base: position 1,682 of record JBFZBE010000171.1, on the reverse strand, counting down.
TCGACCCACGAGACGTGATTGGCGATGATCAGCGCCGGCCCCTGCGCGGGCACATTTTCGACGCCTGTAATGCGGATGCGGTAAAACACCCGCGTCAGCAGGATAATCAGAAATCGCAGCAGAAAATCCGGCAAGAGAACCACCGTAACCCCCGCCAATACCAGCGTTGCCGTGCCCATAAACAAAAACATTGTGCTGGCCGCGATCTTCAGCACGCCGCAGCACAGGCCGACCAGACCGGCCGCCGCCAAAACGCCGAGCCAGCCGGTAAAGTTCGAGGCGGCGATGACCCGTCCGCGGATCGCATCGGGGCAGCGAATCTGGATAAACGAATGCACCGGCACAATGTACAGCCCGCAGCAGACACCGAACAACCCCACCATTGCAAAGACCGGCAGCAGTCCCCAGTGCGACGCGGTCGCCGGCGCCCATCGCATCAGCCCCAGCACGACCGCACAGATCGCCATCCCGAATGCTCCGATGGGAATGATGCCGATCTCGACGGACCGTTTGGAGAGGCGCCCGGCCAGATACGACCCGACGCCGATACCGACCGCCGCGGTCAGAAACAGATAGCCGCTCTGGATCGAGTTCAGATGGCAGACCTCCATCCCGTATTCAAACAGGTTCATCTTGGCAAACCCGCCCAGCAGCATAAAATACGCCGAGCCGAAGATCGCCAGAATCAGATAACGGTCGTGGCGTATCTGCCGCAGGGCATGGTAGATATCCTTGATAAAAAACAGCGATACCGACTCGCCGACGATGCGCGGCGCGGTGCGCTGGATGCCTGTGCTGGCCAGGATGCCGACGGCGGCGATGGCCACGCACACAATAGAAGCGGCGGAAAAATTTGGTTTGAACACGTCGGCCAGCCACGGCGTAACGGCCGCGCCCAGCACCACCGACAGATACGTCAGCCCCTCCAGAAAGCTGTTGGCGCGGGAGATTTGTTCGGTGCGCACCAGTTCGGGGATGACGCCGTATTTACACGGGCCAAAAAACGCGCTTTGTGTACACATCAAAAACAGCGCCGCATAGACGCCCCATTCGCTTTGAACATAAAACGCCGCCAACCCCATCGCCATAATTGCCAGTTCCGCGATTTTGGCGATGACGATGATCGTGCGCTTGCTGAACCGGTCGGCCAGAACGCCCGCCGGCGCAGTAAACAGCAAAAACGGGATCACAAACACAATCCCCGTTTTGGACATAATCTGCGGGGTCTGTTCGCTGCCGTACATGCCGATCAGAAAAAACGCCGTCAGCAGTTGAAAGATATTGTCATTCAGCGCCCCCAAAAACTGCGTGGCGTTATGACAATCAAACGAACGGCCTAATTTATTTTCGATTTCCAATCTTCGATTTCCTGTTTTCTAATCCACAGATTTCACAGATTTTTTACCATGAAGAGGCAAAGAGCGTGAAGTTATTAAGTTTTTTCTTCATTCACCATTCTTCATTGATCTGTGTTCATCTGTGAAATCTGTGTCTAAAACCTTTATTCTGTAAATCGCGTTAATCGTGTTAAAAAATCAGTGAAATCCGTGTAATCCGCGGTTTCATTTTTTCTACGAACTAATCGCTTTCTCGTCGCCGCAGTGTTCACAGTACGGCAGCAGCGTATGGCGGATATGGCCGCACTTGCTGCATGGGTCATACAGACCCGTCCCGCAGGATGG
>JBFZBE010000170.1:0-3837 GCA_041308685.1 Phycisphaerae bacterium | reverse complement strand
TTGGTATCCTCTATTTGCAACTGAGTTGCAAATACAGAGCATTTTCACGGGAAAAATCGCAAATGTCTTTATTAAAACGACTTAGCATTGTCGGGGCGGAGCTTAAATCGCATAGTCCCTTTACCCTGCTGGGGGCGGGGCTGGGGCTGTTGTTTATGGTTATGTTCCGCGATATCAGCAAGGAAAACGCATTACGGCTGTTTGCGGTCTTTCATCCGCTGCATGTGATTCTCAGTGCGATGGTAACGGCCGCATTGTTCAAGCTGCATCGCAAGGCGAGCAGTTTTATTTTCATTTTAGTGATTGGCTATGTCGGGTCTGTGGGTGTGGCGACACTGAGCGATTGTATTTTGCCGTATTTGGGGCAATCCATCCTCGGTGCGGCCATCCCAACCGAATCGGCGGTGCATACCCTCGGCCATGACGAACACGCACATAACGCCGCATGTGAACACACACACGACAAACCGCATCTGCATTTAGGTTTTATTGAAGAGTGGTACTTGGTCAATCCGGCGGCGATTTTGGGGATCGTGCTGGCGTATTTTTGGCCGAAGACCAAAATCCCCCACGCCGGACATATCCTCATCAGCACCTGGGCGTCGGCCAGTTTTATGCTGATGAACAGCCCCGAACAGATGGGGGTTACGATGCTGATCGGGATGTTTATCGCGCTGTTTATCGCCGTGTGGCTGCCGTGCTGTGCCAGCGACATCGTCTTTCCGTCGATGTTCCTCAGCGATGACGGCGGCCATTTGGGGCATCACGGCTGCGTCTTGTGCGGCCGCAAAGACAAAGGAGCACCACAATGACGGCCGCGCATAACTCCATCGAGCTGCTGCTGCGTCAAAAGCGGCTGCGTATCACCGCGCCGCGCGTGGCGATCCTGCAAACACTGCTGGAGGCGGGCTGTCCGTTGTCGGAGACCGACATTGCCGGCCGGCTGGGGGATGACGCCCCCGACAAGACGACCATCTACCGTACGCTGATGACGCTGATAGAGGCCGATATCGTCCATAAGGCGTTTGTGCAGCATCGGCAGTGGTATTTTGAGCCGGCACATCACTGCTCGGCGCACCAGTGTCATCCGCATTTTACCTGCATCCGCTGCAACCGCACCGAATGCCTGCACGGCGTGGCCGCACCGCTGGTTACACTGCCAAACGGCCTGACCATGCACCGCCAGCAGATCCGAATCGAGGGGATTTGTGCCGCCTGTGGTACAAAATAATGAACGCATTTCGTAAATCCTGTTTGCCGGCCGTGCTGACCGGCCTGATGTGCACAGTGATGCTGGCGCCGGCAATCGTCTTTCCGCTGCATCTGGCCGCGGCCTGCCACAGCAGCCACTCCGACTGCCCCGACAGGCCATTGTCCCCGCACCAAAGCCACAAATGTCTTGTCTGCCTGATCGCCAACGCAGTGGTCGGCAAGTCTCTATGTCCTGCGTTAGCGGTCATCTGCCAGACAACCATGCCCGTATTATCGATTCACGCTGACCCCTGTGACGCGGTCGGCAGTTTATACCCGCACACCAAAATCTCCCGCGCCCCGCCGCTTGCGTAATCCATAAGAACAAATCGATTCTATTGATTACGGACATTCTTTTTTCAAACACAGTATGGGTTTGCACAGAGGCGTTTGACTGTGCGCAACGATTCCAAAAAGGCGTTTACGCTCATCGAGCTATTGGTGGTCATTGCCATTATCGCGATGCTGATGGCGGTGCTGCTGCCGTCGCTGCGCGCTGCGCGGATGCTGGCACAGCGAATGGTTTCGGCGTCCAATATGCGGCAGCTCGGCACGGCGATTACGCTGTATGCGGGCGACAACAAAGGACGCTTTCCTTTGACGATGCACACCAGCACGGAACGCAAGAAAACATGGGTTTATACGCTGCTGCCGTATGTGTCGGATGTGGACAAAATCCGCATCTGTCCGGCGGACCCCCAAGGCAAAGAGCGGCTGACCTATAATACCACCAGCTATCTGTTCAATGAGTATCTAACGCCCAAGTATCGGTTGGGCAAGCTGGTGGCCGATGAGTCGTTTATCAGCTTGCATCGGTTGCGGCGTCCGCAGGAAACGCATACGCTGTTTGGGGCCGCCGACCGCTGGAGCCCCGATGACGCCTGCGCCGACCATACGCAGTCGCGAAGCTGGTTTATTTCGCCTGTTGCCGAATCGCGGTGGATAGCCGTCAGCAGCGATATGCAGCCGGATCGCTACCGCAGTGGTTCGCCGGCACCGGATAACACCCGCGGCATCACGCTGTTTGCGTTTGCCGATACGCGCGTTGTGCCGACGGACGCCGTCAGCGTCAAAGACCTGACCGTACAGCCAAAAAACTTTGCCAAACCCAAACCGTAAGGGAGATGTACAATGATTCTTCGCAGAATAAACATAGCCGTTTTAGCTGTCATTTGGCTGTGCGGCATCGCCGCTGGACAGTGTGTTCAGAGCCAAAGCGAGGTCGTAACGCTGTATTTCGGCGTGGAAACGCCGCCGCCCGATGCGCACTTTCAGACGATACCATCGGCGCATACGGACATCGAAACGCCGTTTCACTTTATCGGCGGCTGGGATGTGCATATCAAAACCGATTTACCGGCTCGGGATACGCGTATCGAAACAGAGGATGCCTTCTTTGCCGTAACCGCGGACAGTCACTTTATTTTTGAGGACAGCGTACCCTCAGCATATGCCTTTATCGGCGCAGCCGCCAATGAGATATTTTGGTTATATGGCGGTTACGAAGTTTCGCCCGGTTTTCATTCGCAGGATATGGACCTTGAGGTCAGCGCCCTGTGCCAGTGGAACCCCAACAAGCCCGCCAAAGGCGCAAACAGCAATCAAAAATGGCTTCAGGTGCGACTGGTCGCAGTGCGCGGACCCGCCGGTGGGCAAGTGGCGATGTTTGATGATGACGTAACGCCAATTATGTTTTTTGCCACATCTGACGGCATCGATAATAACGACGCCTATTACATCGTCGTCAAAAACCACTCCCATAAAAGCTGGACATTTACAAAACCCGGCCTGTATGAAGTTGACCTGCAGATCGCAACTTATTATCAGTGTGATGCGTCCTTAACGGAAGACCGCAACGGTGATTGTGTCGTCGATTTAGAGGATTTTGCGGCGCTGGCGGCAGAAGAGTGGATGCTCAACGACCTGCTGACGTTTGTCGGCCAATGGCTGGACTGCGGCAGCCCGTTTGATTCTGAATGTCCGTAATCAAAACAGTACCTAATCAAGTGTAATGAAATCCATGAAAAAAATCAAAAACTAACAAAAGGAAAGAGATGATGAAAACCTTAACCTGTATTGCAATCGTATTGATCAGTTGTGTTGTCCCTGCCGGTGCAGCGTATTACACCAGCGGCCATGCCGACATCGGCCTGGGCGAAGGGGATGAAGTCGAACTGCACTTTCATGCTCATGAGGGTGCGATAATTGACGGCAGTCCGCTGGCTGCCGATGAAGAGTTTGAGCCGGCGGATGTGATTGTCGTCGTACCGAATACGACACAGTTCAGTCGCCCGGCCGGCACAGCGTGGGACTTTTTGGGCAACGCCGCCGGCGCAGCAACATGGCGGCTGCCGTCCAGCAATACTGCGGCGACCAACGAAAATGCCCCCTTCCTCGGCATCGGCGCTGAAGAAGTTACGTCGGGCGCCTTTGTCAATGACACACTGACCTTGACGCTGGTTGCAGTCAATGGTCCCGGCCATTTCAGTTTGTACACGGTCAGTTTGGGAACGCCGACAGCCGCTATGGCCAGTTTTGACGGCATCGGCGCCGCCGATGCCAGCAGCGTTGGGGGCGGCGGGGGGG
>JBFZBE010000169.1:0-3157 GCA_041308685.1 Phycisphaerae bacterium | reverse complement strand
AATCTTGTTGGTCGTTTCGGTCAGGTTGGTGCGTTCGATAGTCTGCACCGGCTCGGAGGCGGTCGGTGCGGCGGCGCGGTAGGCCGATGGGTTGCGCGAAATAGAACGAATTGTCTGTGTCAAGGCCGCGCAGGCGTCGCCGACGGTGTAGGACTGGCCGGGCTTGCCGATGACCTCGACGGCCCCGGCGGCCAGCGCCTCGACGGCGGTCTTGCTGCCTTTGGGTGTCAGTGAACTGAAGATGATCACCGGCATCGGCCGATGCGCCATAATCTTTTTGAGAAACGTAATGCCGTCCATCTTGGGCATTTCCACATCCAGCACCAGCACATCCGGCTCCAGCCGCAGGATTTTGTCGCGGGCGATGAACGGATCGGGCGCCGTGCCGACGACCTCGATGCCGTCCTGATTGCCCAGTTCCTGGCTGAGGATCTTCCGCACGATGGCCGAATCGTCCACGATGAGCAGTTTGACAGGCGGTGCTGCGGTCAGCATACGTTGTGATCCTTTATATAAGGGATTCGGCGCCGTTGGATTTGACCAGCACCGATCCGGTTTCGATATCCAGGTACAGATTGCGCGGGTTGCTGCCGCCGACGTCGTGGCTTTTCATCATCAGGCCGTACTGCCACAGCACTTTGCGCAGTATCAGAAAATTGCGTTTGCCGATGTCAAAGCCCTTGGGGCCGTTGGGCATTGCCGCGCCGCCGGCGGCCTTGACGGTCATACGGCGTTTGTCGGCGCCCATTTGGAGCATCTTGTTGATCAAAAGATGCAGGCCGGTGTCGGCGAACATAAACGGGTCGCGTTTGGCGCGGTCTTCGTCCATCGATGATTCGGGAAGCTGATAGTGGATCATCCCGCCGATCTTGCAGGCCGGATCGTACAGCGTTACGGCGATGCACGACCCCAGCGAGTAGGTCACCAGCGTCGATCCGACATCCTCGGAGATTTTAGCGTCCGAAACATTGACGATGATGTTGCGTTTGGTCGGCATCGCTGCTATCCTTTGCGGTAGATCGTCGGCTGAACATAACGAAAGCTATGCCGGATCCCGGTCAGCGACTCGGAATGTCCGGTAAACAACACCCCGCCCGGCGCGAGCACCTGGTAAAAGCGGTCGATCAGGCGCTGCTGGGTGGGTTTGTCAAAATAGATCATCACATTGCGGCAGAAGATAAAATCCATCGGCCCGCGGAACGGCCATTCTTCCATCAGGTTCAGATATTTGAACGCGATGATCTGCCGCAGGGCGCCGGAGACTTCAAACGTCTTATGGCCGTTTTTGCTGTGCATGGTCAGGTAGCGGTTCTTCAGCGACGCCGGAACCGGTTCGATGCGTTCCTGTTCATAGACGCCTTCCTGCGCGCGTTTGAGGATACGTGTGGAAATATCGGTCGCCAGCAGTTTGACATCCCAGCGGGAGCGGTCACTCAGCGCTTCCAGCAGGGTGATGGCGATGGTGTACGGCTCTTCGCCCGACGAGCAGCCCGCGCTCCAGCCGCGAAGCTTTTGCTGGCCGCTGCGCTGTTTTTGGGCGATCAGTTCGGGCAGGAGTTTTTCGGCCAGATAATCAAAATGCACCGATTCCCGGTAAAAGCTGGTCAGGTTGGTGCTGAGCGAATCGATCAGCTCGGAAAAGGACTGCCCGCTCGCATCGGCGGCGACATAGTCCATATAGCGTGAAAAGTTCTCAAACCGTCCCTGCCGGATGATCTTGGCCAGCCGTGCGCGGACGAGTTCTTTTTTGCCGTCGTGCAGATTGATGCCGCAGTGGTCATAGACCATCGCGCTGATCTGTTCGAACTCAGCGTCCGTCAGCGTGAGCTTGTCATCGACTACGATCATATCAAACATAACAGTCTCCAAAGCGATGGGCTAAAGCCCATTCTGTGTCACTGTACCCCGTTTTTAACCGCGGATTTCACAGACTATTTATTTCCAATTGCCTATTTCCAATTTCCAATTTTAAATCGGCAATAGGAAATTGAAAATTGGAAATCATTCCGTCTTCTGTCCATTCTGCGACAGGTCGATCAGTCCGGGCACATCGAGGATCAAGCTGATGCGTCCGTCACCCATGATCGCCCCGCCCGAAACGCCTTTGATTTTGCCCAGGCCGGACAGGTTTTTGATGACCACCTGCTGCTGGCCGGTCAGGTCATCGACCATCAATGCGCACTTGCGGCTGCTTTCCTCGACGATTACCAGCAGGCCGTCGGAGGCGTTTTTGACCGCGTCGGCGACGGCAAACAACCGGCTCATCCGCACCAGCGGGATCAACTCATTGCGGATCATCGCCACCTCGCCGCGATTCTGTACGGTCGAGATTTGATCGGCGCTCGGGCGGACGCTGCCGACGATGGAATTGATCGGCACGATGTAGCGCTGGGCGCCGACGGTAACGATCTGGCCGTCGATGATTGCCAGCGTCAGCGGCAGACGGATGACAAAGGTCGTACCCTCGTCCGGGACGCTGCGGATATCGATTTTGCCGCCCAGCGATTCGATGTTCTTGCGGACAACATCCATCCCCACGCCGCGGCCGGAGACATCGGACACTTTTTCGGCGGTGGACAGCCCGGCGGCAAAGATCAGCCGGAACGCCTCGTCGTCGGACAATTCCTGATGTTCGGAGATCAGGCCTTTTTCAATCGCTTTTTTGATCAGTTTTTCGCGCCGCAGGCCGCGGCCGTCGTCGGCGATCTCAATGACGATGCTGCCGGCCTGATGGTAGGCGCTGAGCCGCACCTTGCCCTGTGCGGGTTTGCCTTTTTGTTTGCGTTCGTCGGGCGTTTCGACGCCGTGATCGACGGAGTTGCGCATCATGTGCACCAGCGGGTCAGTGATCTTATCGACGATATTGCGGTCCAATTCGGTTTCTTCGCCGGTGGTGATGAATTGGATGTTCTTGCCGGCCTTTTTGGACAGGTCGCGCACCAGGCGGCTCATCTTCTGGAACGCCCCCTGGATCGGCACCATCCGCATCGACATGGACAGTTCCTGCAATTCGCGGACGATCTTGTTTTGCAGGGCGACTTTGCGGAACAGATCGCTGTCGGTGTGGGCGGCGCGTTTGACCTCTTCGGCGATCATCAATTGGGCGACGGCCAGCTCGCCGGTCATATTGATCAAATCGTCCAGCTTGGTGGTGCTG
>JBFZBE010000168.1:0-2603 GCA_041308685.1 Phycisphaerae bacterium | reverse complement strand
CCGGCCTGATGCGTGCGGTCGATAAATACGAACATCGCCGGGGCTATAAATTCAGCACCTACGCGACCTGGTGGATTCGCCAGGCAATTACCCGCGCAATTGCCGATCACGCGCGGACAATTCGTATTCCGGTGCACATGATCGAAACAATGAGCAAGCTGCGGACGATCAGCAAGAATCTGCTGCAGGAACTCGGGCGCGAGCCAACCATTGAAGAGATCGCCAAAGAAGGCGATATGAGCGTTGTGGAGGCCCGGCGCGTCCAGAAGATCAGCAAACATCCGTTCAGCCTGGACCGCCCCATCGGCGAAAGCGAAGACAGCTATTTCGGTGACTTCATTGAAGATGATCGCATCGAATCGCCGGTGCAGTCGGCCACGCAGGAGATGCTCAAGAACCGCATCGACCAGGTGCTCAAAACGCTTTCCTATCGCGAGCGCGAGATCATCAAGCTGCGGTACGGGATCGGCGATGGGTACACCTATACGCTGGAAGAAGTCGGTCGGATATTCAAAGTGACGCGCGAGCGTGTCCGGCAGGTTGAGGCCAAGGCGATCCGAAAATTACAGCACCCGGTGCGTGCCCGAAAACTGGAAGGATTCCTTGACCATAAAACGACAAGCGGAAACTAAGACAGCACTTCCAGTCCGAGGGCGGTCACGTCGTCCAGTTGCCCCGGCGCAAAGTGGTAATGCTGCGCCATGTGGTCGTAGGCGCCGATCATCTCGTCGATGGGCAGTTGACAGATGTCCTCAAAGGCCTCGTTAAAGCCGAAGGAGCCGTCGTCTAAGGCCTCGCCGATCAGCGGCTCGCCGCCATCGGAATAGAGAAACAGTTTGTCGCCGGGCAACAGGTGGTGGGATTGTTTCTCAAATTTCGCTTCGGAAAATACGCCCAGAAGTCCGCCGCGGCTTTGCAGGCACACCGGTTGATTGTCGCGGATCAGGATCGGATAGGGATGCCCGGCGCGGGCCATCCGAAGTTCCAGGGTCTTGATATTCAGCAGTCCATAGCAGCAGGTCGCAAACAGACACCCGGCGAGTTCTTGTTCGGCCATCCGCAGGTTCAGATTGCCGACCACCTCATCCGGTTCAAAGATACGGTAGTGATTGCCGAGGGTTTGACGCATGACCGTGGCCTGCTTGAGAAAAATGGTCAGCAGGGCCGCCGGCATGGAGTGTCCCACCGCGTCGATCAAATAGAACCCGATATGGGTCTCGTCCAATCGGGTGATGTCGTAAATGTCGCCGGAGACCCACTGGGCCGGACGGAACATGGCCGCCCAGCGGAGCTGCTCGGTATGCGGCAGATGGGACGGTAGAAAATTCCGCTGCACCTGACCGGCCATTTCAAGCTGCTCGGCGGTATCGTCGCTGAGTACCGCGCTTCCCGGCGAGGCGATTGCTTGCAAACAGGTTTGGATATGGGTCTCTTCCATACCTGATATGTCGGTCTTTTCAAACGGGGGGTTTACGAAGATTCTGCAATTTGACACCGATGATCGTGGTATTTTTCGTGTGGGGTCCAAATTGTGATTTATCGGACGTTGACTTAGGCAAACAAGGCCGAACCGATCCGCAGCATCGTGGCGCCTTCTTCGATGGCGATCTCGTAGTCCTGACTCATCCCCATGCTGAGGTGTTTGAACTTGGCCCCGATGATTTTTTCGGCCCGGATATCCTCAAAGATCTCCCGTGCCCGGGCAAAGCTGGCCCGCACCCGATCTTTGTCCAGCGTAGCGGTGCCATGGTCATCAGCCCTTTAAGCCGAAGATTGGGCATGGTTACGATCTGCTCGGCCAGCGGCATGGCCGCCCCGACGGGAACGCCGTACTTCTGCGGCTCGCCGGAGCAATTGACCTGAAGCAGGACATCGACATGCAGCCCCTGTTTGTAGGCTTCGGTATTGATTTCCTCGGCCAGACGCAGCGTATCGACGGAGTGGATCATCTTGCAGATCTTCAGCGTCGGCTTGACCTTGTTGCGCTGGAGATGGCCGATCATATGCCAGTGCACCTCTTTGGGGATGGCCGGATCGTCGGCGTTGGCGTTCAGAAAGGCGTCGATGTCGTCGGCGATCTGCTTGAGATGCATCGTGCGATTCTCCCCCAGTTCCGTACAGCCCAGGCGGATGATCTCTTCGATGGAGCTGGCCGAGGCGGTCTTGGTGACGATGATAAGCTGAACGGACTTTTCGGGGCGATGGGCGCGTACGCAAGCCTCGGCGATGGATTCGCGTACGTGTTTCAATCTGTCCGCTAACGTTTGGCTCATGTCACCGGCCTCTGGGGACTATCGCTTACGGCAAAAATTTCGATACGTTCTTGAGTTTGTGCGGAAGATATTCTTCCACAACATATTCCAGCCCATGCTTGGCAAACGCCTGCTGTTCGACACGCTGGCCCATCGACAGCATCTGGTTGATGGCGATCTGCCATTCCTTGTGATGTTTGACAAACGGGTCGTTTTTCAGGGCGTCTTTGGCGCGTTTGATGTCCACATCCTTTAAGGGATGCGTCGGGAGTTTAAAATCAATAATGTCCTGAGGGGTCACGCCGAGAAAGTGGGCCTGAGGGACGCAGAAAAATTCGTTCAAATGCGCCG
>JBFZBE010000167.1:0-3584 GCA_041308685.1 Phycisphaerae bacterium | reverse complement strand
ACATCAAAAAGCCGTCGGTATGACAACCGGCGGCTTTTGTTTTTTGCTGTGGCTTGTAATGCGGGGCAAGATGAGCTATAATCTGTCTTTTCAGATTCTATGGAGATTTTAGATACAGAATATGAGTACTGACCATATACGCAATTTTTCGATCGTGGCGCACATTGACCACGGCAAAAGCACGTTGGCCGACCGGCTGCTGGAGCTGACCGGGGCGGTCGATGACCGCAACCGCAAAGAGCAGCTTTTGGACTCGATGGACCTGGAGCGCGAGCGCGGCATCACGATCAAGGCCTCGGCCGTAACGATGCCCTATACGCTCAACGGCAAGACGTATATGCTCAACCTGATCGATACGCCCGGCCACGTCGATTTTCACTATGAGGTATCGCGGTCGCTGGCGGCCTGCGAGGGGGCGCTGCTGGTGGTGGACGCCAGTCAGGGCGTTGAGGCCCAGACCGTCGCCAACGCCTATCTGGCGGTGGAAAGCGGCTGCGAGATCATCGGGGTCATCAACAAGATCGACCTGCCCGCCGCCCGGCCGGAGGGTGTGATCGAAGAAGTCGAACATGTTCTGGGGGTCTCGGGCAAGGACTGCTACCCCATCAGCGCCAAGACCGGTCAGGGGGTAGCCGCCCTGCTGGAGGCCATCGTTACCAAGCTGCCGCCGCCGGCGGATAAGCGCGACGAACCGACCGCGGCGCTGATCTTTGACAGCCACGCCGACACCTACCGCGGCGTGATCTGCTATGTACGGCTGTTTGCCGGAAAGCTCGCCCTGCGGCAGAAAATCCGCATGATGAGCAGCGGACGGACGTTCATCATCACCGAGCTGGGCAAGTTCTGCCCGGAAATGACGCCGGTCAGCGAGATCGGCGCCGGCGAGGTGGGCTATGTCATCGCCAACATCAAAGAGCTGTCGGACGTAACCGTCGGCGATACGATCACCGACCATAACGCCCCTGCCGAAAAACCGCTGCCCGGCTATAAGCCGCCGATGCAGATGGTGTTTTCGGATTTTTATCCGGGCGGCACAACCGATTATCCCAAGCTGCGGTCGGCGTTTGAAAAACTGGCGCTCAATGACGCCAGCTTTTCGTACGCGCCGCAGAATTCACCGGCGCTGGGGTTTGGTTTTCGCTGCGGGTTTTTAGGGCTTTTACACATGGAGATCGTGCAGGAGCGGCTGGAACGCGAAAGCGACATCGACGTGGTGCAGACCGCCCCGACCGTCAGCTATGAAATTGAAACCACCGACGGCAAGGTCAAACGCATCGATTCGCCCAGCGAACTGCCCGACCGCCAGAAGATCGCCGAGATTCGCGAGCCGATCGTCAAGCTGGAGATCATCACCACGCGCGAGAGTATCGGCGGGATTATGAAGCTGGCCGAAGAGCGCCGCGCCACGCTGATCAAGACCGAATACATCAGCGCCACGCGCGTACTGATGGAATACCGTGCGCCGCTGGCCGAGATCGTCTATGACTTTTACGATCAGCTCAAAGGCATCAGCCGCGGCTATGCGACGATGGATTATGAGTTTTTGGGATTTGAGAAGGACGACCTGGTCAAGATCGATTTTCTGGTCAACAAAATCCCCGTCGATGCGCTCAGTTTGATCGTGCATCGCTCCAAGGCCGAGGTGCATGGACGCAAGCTGATACTCAAACTCCGCAAGGCGATCCCGCGGCACCAGTTCGAAATTCCGCTGCAGGTGGTCATCGGCGGCAAGATCATCGCCCGCGAAACGATCAAATCGTTCCGCAAGGACGTAACTGCCAAGCTCTACGGCGGCGACGTTACGCGCAAGATGAAGCTGCTCAAAAAGCAGAAAGAAGGCAAAAAGCGGATGAAGAATATCGGGCAGGTCAACATCCCGCAAGAGGCATTTATGTCGATCCTGGACACCAGCGACGATGAGTAACCTGCCCCTTCATACACAGCAATTTCCGACGCAAAAACAGCGGATGCAGACACTGCTGGACGGCGGCGTACCGGCTGTGCCGCCGCATTTTGAGCTGGTCTTTCAGCTTGAAAAAGAAGTGTTTGGCATGGATTTGGAGACGATAAAAAAACAAACATATCCCGATTCGATAACCCGTACAGAGGCGATACAGCAGTTTAATATAGACTTGTGCACGCACCTGGTGAACCATTATGATTGGGCGGCTGTCCCGGCCCTTTGCTACGCAGAAGATGTTGATGTTGTTCGGGCAATTACACGGATGAAAGAAGCATTGGGTCAGCACGCACTGGTGTTTTCGTTTAATGGCGACGGTGTTTTCTGGATGCCGACCGGCGATCAGATTATGGATTTCACCGTGATGCTTTTTGAGCGGCCGGATGAATTGCACCGACAGGCGCAAATCAAATGCCGGATGGCGAAAGAATTGGCCAAACGTCAGGTCGATGCGGGGCTTGATTTTATTGTCATGAACTCGGATTTCGGTTACAACACCGGCCCGTTTGTTTCACCGGCCCATTTTCAGGAATTTGTAACTCCCTATATGACCGAAATCGTGGGTGTATTCCATGATTTGAACACGCCCGTGATTCTGCATTCGGACGGTGACCTGCGTCTGATTTTAGATCAACTGTATGCGACGGGCGTGGACGGCTATCAGTCGGTCGATCCGCAGGCGCATATGGATATCAAGACGGTCAGAGAAAACTACCCCGACTGGCTGCTGATGGGCAATGTCGCCTGCAATGTGCTGCAGGATACAGAGGCCGACAGCATCCGCCAATCCGTACGCTATTGTATGACGCACGGCGGCATCGGAAAACGCTATATTTTTTCAACGTCGAACTGCATTTTCGCGGGGATGCCGCCGCAAAACTACAAAATTATGCTGGATGAATACCATACCCTTTGCCGCAAGGCCGTCAGCCAACAATCGTCGTTCAAAGATTAGCCGCCGGCTTTTCTTTGCTGGCCGCTGGGGTCTGGATACTGGTCGCTTTTCTTTATTCTAACTCCTGACTCCTGACCCCTGTGTTCTGTGTTCTGAGTTCTGTGTTCTATGTTCTGTGTTCTGAGTTCTGTGTTCTGAGTTCTGAGTTCTGTGTTCTATGTTCTAAGTTCAAATCGTCCGCCGGGGTAGAGTGTTTGCAGCTCGCGCAGCCAGTGTTGTGCGGCGCGGGCAAGGGCGTCCGTTTCGTCGGGGCGGATGGGGCGGTTATGGATGCACGGCACACACTCAAACCGCCGTCCTTCGTTCATCCAGCGGACGAAGCTCCGCCACCACAAAGCCACCGGCCAGGCGTATGTCGTTTTGAACGGAAGGTACCTCTTTTTCGGCCCTTATGGTTCACCGGACGTGGTCGAGCAGTACCACCGCACTATTGCCGAATGGCGCGCCGCGGGAAAGAACCCACCGTCCGAGGCCGAGCAGACCACCATCAACGAGCTGATCGCCCGCTACTGGAAGCACGTAGAGGAATACTACCGCGCCCCGGACGGTATCCTGGCTCTCCTCCGGCGCAACGTATAGTCCCGGCGATTTGACCGGCGACGGCAAGGTGGATATGGCCGATTTTGCACAAATGGTGTCTTACTGGAATTGATATACTACGTGTGCTCC
>JBFZBE010000166.1:0-9441 GCA_041308685.1 Phycisphaerae bacterium | reverse complement strand
GATACGACTCCTCCGGCAGATACCCAATCCGTGAAGAGATCGCCGCCTGCCAGCAGCTTCCGCCCAGCACCAGCGCCTGTCCCCGCGACGGATGCAGCAGGTTCAGCATCATTTTGATGGTCGTGGTCTTGCCCGACCCATTCGGGCCGAGAAAGCCGTATATCTGGTTGTATCCAACCCGCAGATTCAAATCATCGACCGCCACGACCTTGGCTCTTCCCCACCAATCGGGAAAGACCTTGGTCAGGCCGATCGTTTCAATCGCATATTCGTTTTCCAACGCCACGCCGAACTCTCCACACAAAAATCAAACCATTTCGTTGCCCAATGCTTGATAACACAAGTCAAAAGTCAAAAGTTAAAAGTCAAAAGTAAGGATGATTTCCTTTTTTTTAACTTTTTACTTTTCACTTTTTACTTGTCTCAACGTGCGGCTCCAGATGCTCACCGTACCGCACCAGCCGGGCGCTGTTAAAGACCACCACCACTGCCCCGCCCAAATGCAGGATCGCCGCCAGAATCACCGGCAGCCAGCCCAGCGCCGAGGCGATAATGCCCAGCAGAATGAACAGGATGCCAAAGCCCAGATTCTGATTGATGACCGCACGGGTCTTGCGGGACAGATGCATCAGGAACGGCCGCCGCCGCAGGTCGTCGCTCATCAGGGCGATCGAGGCCGAGTTGATCGCCACATCGCTGCCGGCCGCCCCCATCGCAATCCCCAAGTGGCCTGCCGCCAGCGCCGGCGCGTCGTTAATGCCGTCGCCGACCACCGCCACAATATGCCCATCCTGACGGATTTTTTCCACCACCGCCAGCTTGTCCTGCGGCAGGCAGTGCGCCTTAAAGTCCGTACAGCCCAGCTCCGCCGAGACGCGATTGGCCACCTCGCCGCGGTCGCCGGTCAGCATCGTAACGCGCCGCACCTGTGCGGCAAACAGCTCGTCCACCGCCTGTCTGGCCTCCGGACGCGCCTTGTCCTGCAAGCCGACCCAGCCGATGCATTTTCCATCCACGGCCGCATAGAGCGTACTGAACCCCTGCTCTTCGTGCAGCGACGGGTCGGAAACCACCGACACATCGACGCCTTTTTCTTTCAAAAAGCTGTCGCGTCCGACCAGCACTTTCTGTTTGCCGACCACCGCAAAAACACCCTTGCCCGGCGTTTCCTCGAATTGGTCCGCCGGACTGAACGCCACATTGGCCTCTTTGGCCAGATTCACCACCGCCCGTGCGGCCGGGTGTTTGCTCATCTGCTCGGCCGAAGCCGTCAGCGCCAGCATCTGGGCCGGGTCCACACCCGCCGCCGGTTCCAGCTTGGTTACATAGAGCTGGCCGGTCGTCAGCGTACCGGTCTTGTCAAAGACCACCGCCGTGATCTTGCCGGCGATCTCCAGCAGCGAGACGTTCTTGACCAGAATCCCCAGCCGGGCCGCCGCCGACAGCGCCGCAACCATCGCCGTAGGCGTGGCCAGAATAAGCGGACACGGACACGAGATCACCAGCGCCGCGATAGAGCGGTTCATATCCTTGGTAAAGAAATAAATGATCACACTGATCATCAGCACCGTCGGGATGTACCACTTGACGTACTGGTCGATCATCCGCATGATCGGAAGCTGGGTCTTTTCGGCGGCCATAATCAATTGCTGCACCTTGCCCAGCGTAGTGTCCTGACCGGCCTTAGTGACCTCGATATCCAATACGCCCGTCAGGTTGGTCGTACCGGCGAAGACCTGCATCCCGACGACCTTATCGACCGGCAGCGATTCGCCGGTGATGGTCGCCTCGTTGACGGTGCTCAGCCCGCGGCTGATCTGGCCATCGGCGGGGATGTTGTCGCCGGGACGCACCCGCACGATATCGCCGGCGCGCAGTGCGCTGACCTTGACTTCCGACTCGCCGCCGTCTTTGGCCAGCCGCTGCGCCGTCGTCGGGGTCAGCTTGATCAGCGACTCGATAGACGCCCTTGCCCCCAGCGCGGTACGTGTTTCCAGCAGCTCGGCCAGCAGCATAATGAACGCCACTGTACCGGCCTCAACATATTTGCCGATGGCAAACGCCGCAATGACCGCCAGCGCCACCAGTTCATCCATGTGCATGTGCCCGTGCATCACGCCCTCAAAGGCGTGAATGATGATGGGCAGCCCCAGCAGGATCGCCCCGAGCATCGCCATCATCTGGCTCAGCTCGCCGCTGGACGGGCCGTACAGCCACGCAAACATCGGCAGATTGGCCAACACGCTGTTTAATATCAAAATACCGCCGGCCAGCGTGCCGAACAGCGCCACGCTGACGCGGAACTGCTTGCCCTCCGTGGCGGCATGCTCGGCCAGAGCGGCCTGATCGAACTCGGTGGACTTGATGCTCAAATGATTATGTGCCATAGCGATTTCTCAACTGAGGTTTGAAGCGTTATTGTTTGGACTGGCCCGATGCGGGTTTGCGGATCTGCGGGTCGCGATTGATCATCACGCGGATCTCGCGGCTCTTGCCGTCCTGGCCGGGCTGGAGGAAAATCTTTTCTTCGGCATCGGCCAGCACCTGTCCGACCGCATCCTGGTAAATCTTCTGCAAAACCAGCTCCGGACGTTTGCGGTATTCCGGCAGCAGATTCATCAGATACTCGGCGTTGGCCTTGGCCTCTTCGACCACACGGGTACGGTAGGCGCGCGACTCGGAAATAACCGTCTGCACCTGTCCGGCCAGTTGGGCGACCGCCTCTTCCTGCTGCGCCTGTGTCAGGTCGGGCTGTTTGAGCTTTTCCAACACACGCTCGGCATCCGGCCCGCCGGTATCGGTTAGTGTCTTGCCTTCAAAAGAGCGGGCGTCGATTTCCATCTGAGCGCTTTCCTGACGGGCGCGGTTGGAGGCCTGAAACGCCTCATCGACCTGCCGCGGCCAGACGATCCGGTCGGCACGCACCGCGTCAATGACCAGCCCGCTGCCGATCTCATCCAGCTTGCGCTGCAGTGTGGTCTGCACATCGGCGGCAATGCCGGTTACGCTGCGCACCGCGTCGTCGATGCTGTACCGCACCATGGTCGAGGTAATGGCGTTGGCGGCCAGACTGTTCAGCAAGGGGTTGACCGTTTCGGCCGCCGCATCCAGGAAATCCTCTCCCGGATTGCGGGACCGGATATAGACCGACTCAAAGAATGCGATCGGTGA
The DNA here is from genome assembly GCA_041308685.1 of Phycisphaerae bacterium. Lineage (GTDB taxonomy): Bacteria > Planctomycetota > Phycisphaerae > Sedimentisphaerales > Anaerohalosphaeraceae > T3Sed10-213. The sequence goes on along the minus strand of JBFZBE010000166.1, from coordinate 6,270 downwards.
GCGTACCCGATAGGTGATCGACCACCGCGAATGTACAATGTTGTAGTCCGTACCCGCCAGCCCGGTCAACTGGTCGTTGCGGGTCAAACTGTAACCGTCGGTCAACGGGTTCAGCGGGCCGGTTGCCGGCATCGGAGTGCGCGACAGTTTTTCCTGCTCGGTCTCAAAATACCAGAACAGCTCGACCGGCTGCGTCAGCACGCGCTGAACGGGGATACGGATCACCTCGCTGATCGGCTCGGGAAACGCAAAATGCAGCCCCGGCCCCAGAATGCGCCCCTCGCCTTCGCCGCGAATCTGGCCGAACTGAAGCACCAGTGCCTCCTCGTCGGGCTGTACCCGGAAGACCCCGCTGAAGGCAAACAGGATCACCAGCAGCACCATAATGACTTTTAAGATCGCAAAACTGACCCCCAAAGCATTGGTCAGCGATTTTCCGGCCGGATCCAGTTCATCGGCGATCATCTGCCCGGCCGGTTCCTCGTGCGGATGACTGCATGTGCAATTGTCGTGTTGATGCGCCATAAGCATTCAGCCCTTTGCTTAGTTGTTGTTCGGATTGACCGGTCCCAGTTTCGGCTGTTCTTTGAGAAGCCCGATCGGTTCGGTCTCGACGCCCAGCACGATGGTGCTGCGTTCCTTGAGAATCTTCTTGAGCGCCTCAACATCGCGGAGGAACATCGCCAACTGCGGGTCGGCCTCCAGCATCTTGTAGTAAGTCGCCGCCTCGGCGTCGCCGGCGCCGCGGATCGCCTTGGCCTGCGACTCGGCCACGGCCAGCAATTCCTTCTGCTTGGCCAGCGCATCGCTGCGGATGCGTTCGGCCTGGGCATTGCCGGCGGCCAAGATCGACTCGGTGCGGCGTTTGCGGTCGGCCTTCATCCGCTCAAACACCTTTTCGGTAACTTTTTCGCTGATCATCAGCCGTTTGATGCCGACGGACTGAATCTCCATGCCGTATTCGGTCATCGCGTGATTGGCCATCTCGCCCTGCATCTCGGCCTCGATCTGCTCGAACTTGATCTGCGCCGGGTCGGTGTTGATAAACTCGCTGAAATAATGCCGCCCGATCACCGAGTTCTGCGCGTTGCGCAGCAAGCTCCGCAGTTTGTCCTCGGCGCTGCTCAAATCCTGCACACGCACCAGATACTTGCCGGGGTCGGCGATCCGCCAGACGACATAGCTGTTGACAATGATCGGCTCGTTGCCGGCGGTGTTGGTCTCTTCCAGTACGCCCTTGTCATACAGCCGGCTGCGCGAATCGAACCGATGCACCCGATCGATCGGCAGCGGCAGCTTGACGTACAGGCCGGGCTTGATGATCGGCCGGATCGGATCGCCGAACCGCGTTACGATCACCGTTTCGGTCGCCCGCACCTGAAAGACCACCATAAAAATCACCAAAATCGCCACCACCGACAGAACGCTTAAAAACACCCATAGATTTTTCATACGTTGTTTACCTCATCTTGACCCAATGAATATACGGCATCAAAAACCATCCGCCGCAGGCGGATTCCGCCATTTTGCCTTTTCACTTTTACCGTTCTACTTTTTTTCCAGTCCCAAATCCAGATCGTACAGGGACGGCATCAGTTTTTCCTGCAAGTCCACGATATAGACCTTGGCGTCCTCGCTGTCGGCCACGACCACATACTTGCGGATCTTTTCCAGCGCCTCTTCGAGCATCGCCAGCCGCACCAGCTTGGGGTACAACTGCGGCGCGGCGGCATACGCTTTGTACTGGCCTTCAAACCGAAGTCCTTCGCCTTTGGCGGCGGCGATCTTTTCGGCCGATTCGGCCTGTGCGGCGCGCAGTGTGCTGAACACCTTGCCTTTGGCATTCTCAAACGATTCTAAAATAGCCGCACGCATCGCCTCGGCCTTGGCCGTATCGCCGGCTTCCCGCGCCGCTCCAAATGCCAATGCCTGCTGATACAAGGCATCGACCGCTTCAATCGAACCGGCCAATTCGGTCAGAATACGGTTGCGTTCGGCCTCCGCGTTCAATACGGTCGCCTGACGGGTCTGCACCGAAGCGATCACGTCCTGATATTCCGGCACGACCTGCGGCGGCGGATGAATCCCCTGAAGCCCCAGATAGACGATCTGAATCCCAAGTCCCGCTGCGTCGGCAGCCGCCTGAATCCGCCGTTCCAATTCGTGCGCCGCTTCGGCACGGCCTTCGCCCAGCAGGTTTTTGCCGCCCTCGGTCGGTGTTGAACGCTGCGTTTCATCCCCGGCCTCCACCTTGGCGCTGGCCGCAAACCGCACCAGTTCCCGATAGCAGATCGCCTCAAGGGTCTTTTCCGGCTGCTCGTAGGTGTACAAACACGCCCGCAAATCACGGATGCGATACTGAACGGGAATGTTGGCACGAATAATGCTCACCGGCACGGTTCCGTCGGCAGTCGCCGTCTCCATCGGCGCTGCGACCAGCAGATTGTATTCTTCGGTGTAATGCTCCTGACCCCACAGCATCGGCTTGCCGCTGGATTTTTCGGCGTCCTCATCCCGATAACCGACGGCGATCTGCTGAACACGTTCGGTCGGATACACATACGCGATCTCAACCGGCCACGGCCATTTGAATGACAACCCCGGCGCAAGCGTTCGCCCGCCCATCTCCGGCTCCGGCGAACCATACCGCTCGACGATCGCTCCCTGCCCCGGCCCGACGATCACCACACAGCTCATCAGATACAGCGTCAGCGCCGCAAACAACACCAGCGGCAGGATGGCTTTTTCCAGCAGCTTGTAAAACCACGTCTGGGAGACCTGAAACCCGAATTGATAATCGATGGTATGCGCGATGGTATGCAAAAAACCGCCCGGTTCGCTGAACAAGCCCAGCAGGCGGCTGTCAAAGGCCGCCCGGCTATAAACATCCGCAAACCGCGGACGATACAGATCAAACAGCAGATTCAGCAGCGTCTCAACGCCCAGCACGATCAGCAGTCCCGGCAGGATGTATTCCACAACCCGCAGGGCTGCGCCATACTTGAACTGCGCCAAGGCCAGCGACACCGCCAATGCAAACCCGAACACCGCCCCGACCAGCAGATAGCTGCCGCCCGCCCGCAGCGGCTTCCAGGTCGCCTGTCCGCTCATTCCCGAGGCATACCGGCTGAACAAAAACAGCACAAACGATGCTACGACCATCAGCACCGCCCCCAGCAGCGGGTTTTTCGGCACCCATTCAATAACGCCGAAGACCTTATATTTATACAAAAATGCGCCGATTCCGACCTCATAGAGGGCAAGAATCGCTCCGGCGATAGGGATAAACCACTTTTCAAGCGACGCCAGCCGCTTTTGTGCGGTCATCAGGATCGCCGTCCGGTCGCCCCCTGCCGAAAAGATCGTCCCCTGCTGGTGTGATTTGGCCAACTGCGCCATATCCAGCTTTTCCTGCTCGGCAGCCGTGCGGTGCTTGAACTGGATCAGCAGCACCAGCCAGACCATCGCCCCGGCCAGCATCAGCCAACTGAACAGATAGATGCCCTGCACAAACCCCAGCACCCCCAGCAACAGCGTCCCGATAAAGAAGACGATACAAAGGATCAGAGCAATCAATGAAATCGATTCGGCCTTTTTCGACTGTCCCGTCATATCTTAATTTCCCGATTTTCGTGAACTTTTCCGGTATTGATCCACTATAAAAACAAAAAACTATAAACAATCTCAAGCAAATTGCAAGTCCGGCTTTACATTTTGACACAATTGCTTAAAATATACCATGTTTATACCCATAAGTGTACTCTTTTTTAGGGAAAAATAGTGCTGAACAGACTGCTTGTCATCGCCAAAAACACGTTTATCGAAACGCTCCGGCAGCCCATCTACGGCACCATCATCATCGCTGCGCTGCTTTTGATGCTTCTGGCTCCGGCCATCAGCGCCTACACGCTGGACGAGGACATCAAGATGCTCCGCGAGTTAGGCCTCTCTACGCTGTTTTTGGCCGGTTTGTTCATTGCGGTCTTCGCCGCCACCGGCGCAATCACCGAGGAGATCGAGACCGGCACCATCGCCACCGTCCTCAGTAAACCCATCAGCCGACCGGTCTTTGTCATCGGCAAATTCACTGGCCTGGCCGCGGCGGTCACATTGGCACACCTGATCTGCACCGTCGCCTATCTGATGGCCATACGCCACGGTGTACTGGAACGCGCTTCCGACGAGGTGGACTGGACGGTCGTCTTGGCAGCCGGGGTAGCCGTCGCCCTTACTTTTTTTCTAACTGCTTTTTTAAATTATAGTTACGATTGGTCTGTTCCGGCCACAGGAATCACCATCGGCACATTGTCGTTGGCAGCGGCAATGCTGTTTTTATATATTGTGGATAGAGATTGGAGGATTAATCCCGCCAACAATGGTTTCCATGCGTTTGACATCTACGCATCCCTATTATTGCTGATGGCCTTGATTACGCTGGTTGCGATGGCGGTTCTTTTTTCGACCCGTTTTAATGTGGTCATCACCCTGACCTGCTGTGTCGGTGTGTTTCTGCTGGGCTTGATCAGCGATTGGGTATTTGGGCGATTTGCTATCCGAAATATAGCAGAACCAACCTATCTCTGGCTCGATAAGGCCGGGATATTGGCAGCCAAGATCGGGACGGTAATCATCCCGAATCTGCAAATCTACTGGGTCAGTGACGCCATTTACGAAACCGGCGTCGTGCCGGCCTCCTATCTGCTGTTGGCCTTGGGGTACACCGCCTTCTATACCGCCGGCATCCTGGCGCTATCTATCGCCCTGTTCCAACGACGCCAAGTCGGCTGATGGGACTTCAATCAGATAGGCAGGCCTGCGGTCAGAACGCAAAGTTGCTCAGATTGCTGTACACCTGCGAAAACCCCTTCAAGATGTGATAAACCATCACCGCAGCCACCGCGGCATAGACCAACCGCGGCGTCCAGGCCGCAACCGTCTCAAATCTCCGCTCGGCGTATTGCCCGAACAGTTTGCCCAACCGAGATGCACAAACATCCAAATCGCCCGTTTCCTCGCCGACCTTCCACAGTTCCAAAAACTCCCCGGGCAGGCGACGGCTGAACCCCTCGCTCATTTCGCGCCCTTCTTTGACCGCCGACAAACTCCCCATAAGAGCCGACCGCACCCCGGCGCTGCCGACAACATCAAATGCCAGTTGAGCCGCATTGACAATCGGCACTCCGGCCTTCAGCGCAATCCCAAAAACCGTACTGAAACGACTCAGCGATAAATCCCGCACGGCGTATCCCAGCACAGGAACAGCAGACACGAACCGATCCAAAACCGCCCGCAGAAGACCGCGTTTGGGCGTCAGATACACAACCGCCCACAGTGCCGCCGCCGGCACATAAAACATCAGCAGAATGGTGACCACGCCTTGAATATACCCCCTGACATCCCAGCCGCCCAAAGCAAACGACGGAACCGGCGCCAGCACCGCCAGCACATGCACCATCAATATCGGCAGCACAAGCCCCGAACCAATGATCCGGCGAATCTGCTGACGAAAGGCATACCACTCAGCCAGCAGTGCAAAGACCTCCGCAATGTTGCCGGTATCCTCGCCGACACGAATCAGCGCCACATCCAGCGGCTCAAACCAATGCCGACGCGACTCCACCGCCTCGGCCAAACTCTCCGCCCTGCCAACGGACGCGGCGATCTGGCCAAACAGCCGCCCCAACCGTCCGCGCACCGCCGCCGCCGACAGCGCACGCTGTACCGGAACGCCGGCAGCCAACAGCGTCGAAAGATTGTGATACAAATGAATGCGCGGATCGGCCATAAGAACTGTAAACAATTATGTGGATTCTTCCCACCACAAACACACACAACACTTTTTTGCCACAGAGCGCACAGAGAACACAGAGATTAGTTTTTTATTGGTCTTTTAACAAATAAACGAACAGCGGCAATGAAATTCGAATATCGAATATCGAAATACGAAACTAATCCGAATGTCAAAAATTCAAAATGACCCAAACTGGTCCTTTTTGACGCATCCTTCGCGGTGTTGCGGCAGGGTTGTTTTTGACATGTTGTCATTTGCGTTTTGAATTTGTTTCGGATTTCGTGCTTCGGATTTAAGCCAGCCGAATAATCGGTTAATAATTCAAAAATCAATAGTTCGTAGTGCGTAGATTACATTCCTACATACCTGCATTCTTGATTTCTTGAGTTCTTGTTTTCTTGGGTTCTTGAGTTCTTCGTTCAGCCGCCAGAAACCAGTTACCAGCTTCTTGGCTGGCCGCTGGCGGCTGGGGGCTGGGG
>JBFZBE010000165.1:0-2970 GCA_041308685.1 Phycisphaerae bacterium | reverse complement strand
CCTTCAGGCCGGCCGCGCGGGCGGTGTGGATCATCGCGACAGCTTCCTGCAGGCCGCCGGCCTTCATCAGCTTGATGTTGACGCCGTCATAGACCCCGGCCAGCGCAGGGATATCGGCCGCGGTCAGCACCGCCTCGTCGGCCACCAGCGGCAGCTCGACGCGCTGCCGCAGCCAGGCGGTTTCATCCAGCATGGCCGCGGGCATCGGCTGTTCGATAAACGCAACGTTCTGCGCTTGCAGCCATGCGATCGTGCGCACGGCCTGCTCTTTGTCCGTCCAGCCCTCGTTGGCGTCCACGCGGATGGGTTTGTCGGTTACGCGGCGCACCGCGGTGATCAGCTCGCGGTCGCCGGGGCTGCCCAGCTTGATCTTCAAGATCGGGTACGCCGCGGCCTGCCGGGTCTTTTCCTGCACGCGCTCGGGGGTGTCGATGCCGATGGAAAATGACGTGATCGGCGTTTGGGCGGGGTCCAGCCCGAACAGCCGGTACAGCGGTACGCCCATCCGCTTGGCCGCCCAGTCCATCACGGCGATATCGACGGCGGCCTTGGCGCAGCTTTGCCCGACGATGTGCGTATCGAGAACGGCCTTGACCTGCCGAAAACAGCGCCAGTCCAGCCGCTCGACGGCCTCGGCGACGCGGCGGATATGCTCACAGGTCAGCTCCGCCGTTTCGCCGTACCGCACGTTGGGCGCCGCCTCGCCGTAGCCGACAATGCCGTCGCGCTGCAGCGTTACCCGCACGTTGGTTTTGCTATGGCTGGAATTGCGGGCGATCGTCCAGACATCTTTCAGCGTTACGGTAAATGGTTCTGCGTGTATCACGGGTTCGATATTTCCTTTTTCTGTAACTCTGAATGGGTAATCCAGTCCAGCGTGTCCTGCCAGATCGTGCGGTACAGGGGCATATTTTCGACAAAGCCCTCGTTGTGCGTGCCGGCCAGCTCGAAAAAGCGTTTGGGTTCGACGGCCGCTTCATACAGCCGCTGGCCCATCGCAAACGGAACCAATTCATCGTCGGGACTATGGATGATCGCCACCGGGCAGTTGACGGCGTCGATGGCGGCCTTGGCGTCGTACGCAAATCGTGCAAACCACCGCACCGGCAGCCAGGGGTACAGATGCGCGCCCATATCCGGCACCGAGGTAAAGCTGCTTTCGACGACCAGTCCGGCCGGCGGGGCATCGGCAACACGCGCCGCGGCCAGTGCGGCAACCGCCCCGCCCAGCGAACGTCCGAAAAAAATGATGTTTTCAGGTAGTATTTGCTTGTTATCCAAAAGCCACTGCCGCCCGGCCAATGCATCGACGATTGTGCCTTCCTCGGTGGGCTTGCCGGTGCTTTGGCCGTAGCCGCGGTAGTCGAATATCAGACAATTCAGCCCTAAATTGTGGAATAAGGCCAGTGTATCGAGCCGATGGCTGATGTTGCCGGCGTTGCCGTGGCAAAACAGGACAGTATGTGTCGCGTTTTTGGCGGGGATGTACCACGCCGCCAGCGTCTGGCCGTCCGGCGCAGCGATGCGGACGTCCTCAAACGCCAGATTGATATCGGCCGGCGACACCTCCACCGCCCGAAACGGCATATACAAAAGCCGCGGCTGAAAGACGAACAGCATCACCGCCAGCCCGACATAGACCGCCGCCGCCAGCCCCAGAACCAACCCGATCGCCGTCATGACAGACCCTTTCCGCACCCGCCGCCACACCAGCCAGCCGGTCATCGCCCCGATCAATACCCACAACAGAATGCGCAGCATTGTCCACAGTTTAGTTTGTTGCTTCAAGATTGGCAAGGCGGAAGTGTTTTGTTGATTTTTGCAGGTAACGTTGGGTATAATCAACCCTGCTCGGTGCGCGGCGGCGTCAGGCAATAGCTCCCCTCCTTTTCAAGGAGGGGTGGACGCGCAGCGGACGGGGTGGTATAAAACAAGAAATTCGATGGCCGCAGCGCGGCCAAACGGAGTAGAATGCCGGATAGAGGCCTGAACAATCTGCCGGAACTAAAGACATTTCGGCGCGCGTTGCGAAACCATCTGACGCCGGCCGAGGCGCGACTGTGGAAGTATTTGAAAGGCAGTCAGTTTGACGGGCGAAAGTTTCGCCGTCAACACAGCTTCGGCGGTTATATATTGGACTTCTATTGCCCGGCTGAGCATTTGGCGATTGAGTTGGACGGCAAACCACATTTTGATGCCGAGGCGGTTGAGTACGATCGAGAACGTGATGCTTTTATGAAACATTTTGACGTACTGGTGCTGCGGTATATCAATCGCTGGGTATTTGACAATCCAGAAGGTGTGCTGGGCGATATTCGAGCGCATTTTGGCTGGCAGGAAAAAGAGGAAGCGGCGAAGGCCGCGGTTGAATAATACCACCCCGGCCTGCGGCCACCCCTCCTTGAAAAGGAGGGGAGCTTTATTTTTGAACTATGAGGCAAATATGATCAAACGACGCAAAACAAAGACGGCGACGGTCGGGGCGGTCAAGCTGGGGCATCGGTATCCGGTGGCTGTGCAGTCGATGACCAAGGTGTTGACGACGGATATTGAGGCGTGCTCGCAGCAGGTGCATCGGCTTGCCGAGGCCGGCTGCGCGTTGGTGCGGATCGCCGTGCCGACCCGCGCCGATACCGAGGCGCTGGCCAAAATCATTCAGCAGTCCCCCGTGCCGATCGTGGCCGACATCCATTTTTCGCCGGAGCGGGCGATTGAGGCATTGGAGGCCGGTGCGGCCAAGATACGGCTCAACCCCGGCAACATCAAAGACCGCGGCGACATCCTGCGCATCATTGACTGCGCCAAGCGGCACAAGGCCGCCATTCGCGCCGGCGTCAACGAGGCCAGCATCCGCGACCTCAAGACCGGCGACACCCGGCAGGACAAGCGCGTCGGGCTGATGCTCAAAGAAATGAAGCAGTATGTGCGGCTGTTCGAGAAGGCGGGCTTTGACAATCTGGTGCTCAGCGC
>JBFZBE010000164.1:0-6512 GCA_041308685.1 Phycisphaerae bacterium | reverse complement strand
GGAGCGGCCTGGGCATCCAGGTCGATGGTCATTGCGCCCAGTGTGGTCTGCATTTCAACGGTTTGTTTTTTCATACGTTATTCTTTCATTAAAGAAGGAGTGTTTTTTGGTTTTGAAAACGCCAGTGTCAATCGGCTGACCAGAACAGCCGTCAATATCCCGAATACAGCCGTCGCGACATCCACCGGCCAGATGGCTTTGCCCCGCCAATGCCCGAAGATCAGCACCGCCGCCAGCAGCGCCAGCGGCACCAGCGCCGCCGTCAGCGGCCAGATCGCCTTATGCCGATCCAGTTTCAGATGCTGGTCGATGTGCTGCATCCAAATCAGCGTCAGCGCCGTATAGGCGACCAGATGAAACACCGTGTTTACGCGGTACTGGGGATACAGCGCCGTCAGGTTGGACAGATTGGAGATCACAAAGATCGCCGTCGCCGCCGCCGTCAGCAGCGCCGACCAGAAGCGGAATATACTGACGATCCCCATCGCAAAAACCATCCCGAACAGATTGGCCAGAAAATCAAGCACCTCCGCCTGCCGTCCGACCAGGAGTTGCAAAAGCTCATCGATCACGGCATAGACAAGGATGCACGTGATGACAATCCACGGCTTGGCGGCGTTCCACTGGGCGCGGTTGTAAGGGCTGACGGCGCACCAGATCAGAAATGTCAGCGTAAAGTAGGCCATCACATGCATGGTCTTGTCGCTCATGCCGCTTTGGGCGGCGATCTGCGGGACCGGGATATGGGTCAGGATAAACACCAGCGGCCAATACACCCCCAGGGCGATCAGAATATATTTATGTCGGCGCAGTAAAGTCAGATGTTTTCCCCCTCGCCGGGCAGCGGCGCAGCATCGACGACAAAGACCGGCTCGCTTGCTATGACCGCCGGTTCAAAAACATTGTACGCGCCGCCGAACTGGGCCAAAAAATACAGGGCATAGCAGCGCCGCCAGACCCGCAGCGGCAGGATGAACACGGTAAACAAGTACCCCCCTGCCAGCGGGATCAAAAACACCCACGCCACACAGCACAAACAGCAGCAGGCCAGCAACGCGCCCAGTGTCGCAACCAGTCCCAGAATGATATGGGCTGCAAACAGAATCGCCGTGTACAGGGCAAACGCGCCGGGATAAGCTTTGATCAAGCCCAGGCATTCTTTCCAGCCGGCCCGCACGCCGCACCGCCGCAGATACATTACCGGCACAACAAAATCGTGCGTCAACAGTACGATCAGACCGTACAAAAGACAGACCAGAAAAAATGCAAACAGGATCAGGAAAAACGCCAGCGTACGCCCGGCATAGAAAATCTTGAATTGTGTCTGGACAAAGGTAAACGCAATCACACCAATCGGAATCAGCAGCACGACTGCAGCGGCGAAACCCGCCAGCCAGACCATCAGCTTAAAGCCAAACAGCGCATTGGCCTCGGCGCGATACAGCCGCCACGGCTCGGCCACTGCCGCCCGGTTGCGGGCAATACCGTCGGTAAACATAAACAACCCGCGGCTTTTGAGCCACAGAACCAGCAGGCCGATCGCAAGCAGCACAAGCACAGCGCCGACGCCGACAAACGCAACCAACGGCAGGTGCTGGGTAATGAACACTTTTACCTCAGCGAACATTTGGTCAAACTGCGGCGCCGGGCCGGAATGCCCGCCGGGCAGGTTGAAATTGAAATTAAAACCGCCGCCTCCGCCCAGTCCGGCCAGCCAGGCGCAAAAGCCCAGCACGAACCATTTTTCGGCGCTGAACGGGCAAAAGAGCATCTGCCGCGTCCGTTTGACGGCCGCACCGATCGGATCCAAAACACTGATATCCGGCGTTTGAAGCGTCTCCATAATCGTTTGCCCTATTTACAACGCAATTTCGATCAATGGTAAAAATGCCGCTTGCCGGTAAAGACCATCGCGATGCCGTACTTGTCGGCACAGGCGACAACCTCATCGTCTTTTTTCGAGCCGCCGGGTTGGACGACGCAGGAAATGCCCGCTTGGGCGGCGTTTTCGACGTTGTCCGGAAATGGGAAGAAGGCGTCCGAACCCATCGCGGCGCCTTTGGCCTGCGCGCCGGCCTGCTTGACAGCGATCTGACCGGATTCGACGCGGTTCATCTGCCCGGCGCCGACGCCGACCAGCGTACGGTCTTTGACCAGTGTGATCGTGTTGCTCTTGACATGCTTGGCGCACAGCCAGGCGATACGCAAATCTTCCAACTGTGCGGCGGTGGGTTTGGCCTTGGTCGGGAACGTCAATTGCTCCGGCTCCCAGCCGACCAGGTCGCGCTGCTGGAGCAGCAGGCCGCCGACCAGACACCGCACATCGTATTCAAAAATATCGTGGACGCGGCGATCCATTGCGCCGGTGGCCAGAAGCCGCACGCGCTCGCCCCAGCTTTTGAGCGTGCGAATGACCTCAACGGCCGCATCGTCAAAGCCGGGCGCGACCACCACCTCGGCAAAAAAGCCCGCCGCCCCGCGTTCCTTGCCGAAGCGGTCATAGGATTCCATCATCACCGTGGCCAGTTTTTTATCCACGGTCTTGTTGAATGCGACAATGCCGCCGAACGCGCTGACCACATCACCCAAGTACGCCTTCTCATAGGCCTTGCAGAGGTCGATATCGACCGCACAGCCGCACGGGTTCATGTGCTTGACGACGACCGCCGCGGGGTCATCGAACTCCTTGACCAGCTCAAACGCGGCATTGGCGTCCATCAGGTTGTTAAAGCTGATCGGCGTACCGCCCGGCAGCATCCGGCTGCTGCCGACGCTGACTTCTTTGGCGTCGGGCAAACGGTAAAACGCGCCGCGCTGGTGGGGGTTTTCGCCGTAGCGGAGTTCCTGATCCTTGACCAGTGCGATCGAAAGCCGTTCAGGAAAAACATCCTCGGCACGACGGCTTAAATACTGCGAAATCGCCGCGTCGTACGAAGCCGTCAGGGCATACGCCGCCCGCGCCAGTTCCTGCCGCAGGGCCAGCCCGGTCGCTCCGCGTTTTTCCTTCAATTCGGCCAGCACATCATCATATTGACAGGGGCTGGTCACAATCGTTACAAATTTATGATTCTTGGCCGCCGAGCGCACCATACTGGGACCGCCGATGTCGATGTTCTCGATGGCGTCTTCAAACGTGCAGTCGGCTTTGGCGATGGTCTTTTCAAACGGGTACAAATTCACACAGACCAGATCGATCGGCTCAATGCCGTGGCTCTTCATCGCATTTTGATGTTCGGCTTTGTCGCGTAAGGCCAGCAGGCCGCCGTGAATCTTGGGATGCAGGGTCTTGACGCGGCCGTCCATCATTTCTGGAAAGCCCGTTACCGCATCGATGCTGACCACCGGCACGCCCGCCTCGGTCAGCGCCTTGGCCGTACCGCCGGTGCTGATGATCGTTACCCCCATTGCGCTGAGCGATTTGGCAAAATCTGCCAGACCGGTTTTATCGGAAACACTGATCAATGCCCGCTTAATCGCAACATCCATAGTCAATCCCTTTCTGTAATTTCATTTACCGCACGGTAACGGAGGCCACACGGCCGGCTTTGTCGGCCAGATAGAGCTTGGGCTCTGCAATCATTACCGCAACGCGCTGCACTTGACCGGCGTTGACGCTGTATGCCTTTTGGCCGGTCTTATTGTCCATCACATCCAGCACGCCGGGGCGGCTGAAAACAAACGCATGGGTGTCGGTCTCTGTCAGTATCGCAATGCCCTCCTTGACCTGCCAGACCGCCTTGCCGGACTGACGGTCGATGCCGTACACACCCTCGGAGCCGGCAGGCAGATAAACGACCTGATTGCCGACCGTAACCGCTTCACGCAGCATCGCGCCGGCCTTGAACGGATTGGGCCATACCAGCCGTCCGGTTTCCACATCCAGCTTATAGAGTTTGGCGTCCTCGCTGCCGATATAGACCGCATCGCTGTCGATCTTCAATTCCGAGCGGATCGCGCCGGTCGTGTCAAACTGCCACAGTTTGGTCGGGCTTTTTTCGTCCATTGCCACGACACTGCCGCTCATCGTCGCAAAGATCACTTTGCCGTTGACGGCCGCCAGAGAAATAATCGGCGCATCATTGTCGGCGGTCGCCGTAAACACACGCCAATAGCCGTCGCGCGAGAACGTATGCAGACGGCGATCCGAACCGGTTACATAGACATAGGATGTATTGATCGCCAAGCCGCACTCGAATGTGTTGCCGATATATTCAAAGCACTGGCGTTCGGAAATCACACCCGCCCAGGGATCGACAATAACGGCCTCATTGCCGACCAGAAACCACAGCTTCTTTTCGACATAATCCGGACTGCACACCGGCAGCTCCCGCGCGGTCAGCGGCATCACAAAACGCACGCCGCCGGCGGCGCGATCGACGCAAAACAACATTGCCGAGTCGGTCAGCACATACACATACTCATCGAATACAAACATCCGATCGATCGCCTCGTCGGCACGGATCGGCAATTTGACCTGCCAATCCCACGTCCAGCCGGCGCGATCCACCAGGGCAGGAGCGATCAATTCATTGGAAGAAGTCGTTGCAGCGCCGACCGCCGCCGCCATCAAAAGTCCTGCCAGTACCGCTGTTTTCATTGATTTGTCCTTGAAATGTATCCAATAATTCCGCTATGGTTCGAGTTTTACAAAATCCGCCAAATCGATACCGTGCGTCTGTTCGAACGCACGCAGAGTCGCAATCCGCTCCACATCATCCTTGATGCGCGTGGCCAGTTTGAAAATATAGGGCTTGCCGGCCAGCCGATTCTGCAAATCGTCCAGCATCGGTTCCCATCGCCCCCCATAAAGCTGTGATTTGAGGACAACCAGCATCCGGTGCTTGTCATCCAAGCCGCGAACAAACATCACCACCGAAGGGTCGTGGCTCTTGTCCGTATTGTCGGGGGTAGAAACCATTATCTGCCTCTCAAAACACAACCGCGCAGGGGATTTTAATGGTTCTACGACAATTTTTCAACCCTTTTAGTTGTGCAAGGCGTCTTTTTCCATCTGCGCCTCAATTCCCGCCAATTCGGCCATCTTAACGATCATCTTGGCCTTGCCGATTTCAATCGCATCCTGTTGGGTACGGATGTAGTTTTGGCCGGCGGCGACACTTCGAGCATGGTACAAGAGTTCTTCGGTCGCCTTTTCATTCAATCCCTCAAAGGTCGTTATCTCATAGGCCAACACGGTAACATGGTTTTCACCGACTCGGACAAATCCACCATCAACAAGATAAAATGCATCCGTTCGATCTGGTATTTCACGCACTTGCAAAATGCCTCTTTTAAGTACCGACAGCATCGGGCAGTGGTTACGCAGCACGCCGAAGTAGCCATCATCTCCCGGCAGCACCAGCGAACCGGCACGACAGTCCAAAACGCTGGCCTTGGGCGTCAATAACACCATCCTGAATTTACCGTGCGATAATGTAACCATATAGGGAAAGCACTAAATCATAAGCACTAAATTATAAACTAAGGAAAAAATCCGCGCTTTTACCTTTTTACTTTTCACTTTTTACTTCTTCTGTGCTTTTTCCTGGGCTTCTTCAACCAGGCCGATGTACATAAACGCCTGTTCGGGCAGGTGGTCCCACTTGCCCTCGCAGATTTCGCGGCAGCTTCGCACCGTATCGGCTACAGGACAATACTTGCCATCCATACCGGTAAACTGCTTGGTAACGATAAACGGCTGGGAGAAGAACCGCTCCAACTTGCGGGCGCGGGCGACCGTGAGCCGGTCTTCGCGGCTCAATTCGTCAATGCCCAGAATCGCGATGATATCCTGCAAGCTGTTGTAGCGCTGCAGGTACTCCAGCACTTTTTGCGCCGTTTCATAGTGTGCCTGTCCGACGATATTGACATCGAGAATGCGTGAGGAGCTTTCCAGCGGATCGATGGCTGGATAGATACCTTTTTCGGTGATGCGCCGCGACAGCACGACCGAAGAGTCCAGATGCGTGAACGTCGTCGCCGGCGCCGGGTCGGTCAGGTCGTCGGCGGGGACATACACCGCCTGTACCGAAGTGATCGCGCCGGCGGTTGTGGAGGCGATGCGCTCCTGAAGCTGCCCCATCTCGCTGGCCAGCGTCGGCTGATAGCCCACCGCGCCGGGGATACGCCCCAACAGCGCCGACACTTCCGAGCCGGCTTGCGAAAAGCGGAACACATTGTCGATAAACAGCAGCGTTTCGCCCTTGCCCTCTTCGCACAGCGCCTCGGCCATCGTTAGGCCGGTCAGTGCCACGCGCAGCCGCGCGCCCGGCGGCTCGTTCATCTGGCCGAAGACCAGACAGGTATTCTGAATGACCGTCGCGGCGGTATCGCCGATGCGCGTCCGCTGCATTTCCAGCCACAGATCGTTGCCTTCGCGCGTCCGCTCGCCGACGCCGGCAAAGACCGAATAGCCGCCGTGCTGAGTCGCGATGCGGGCGATGAGTTCCTGAATCAGCACCGTCTTGCCGACGCCCGCCCCGCCGAACAGGCCTGTCTTTCCGCCTTTGACA
>JBFZBE010000163.1:0-4524 GCA_041308685.1 Phycisphaerae bacterium | reverse complement strand
CCATCAAAATTTCATTGCGCCGCAAAAACCACGGCGTAAACGGCGGGTTGTAGCGTGCCCAGTTCGGCTCGCCCTTGATGGCATAGCCGCGCTGGGCGATAAAGTCCCGCAGCTTTTGCTCGTGAGCCGCATAGCGTTTTTGACTCCATGTACCGCTGTAGCGAATGGCCGCCACGGTGCGCTGCGGGATTTGCCGCAATACGACCCGCCCATCCGTCGGTTCCGGCAGGGTGTCCATCGTATATTTGGACGGCATCATAAACGAGATAAGATATTTTCCGTCTGATTTCTGCTGACCCACCGGCGCGGTCATGGCGATCTTTTCACTGGTCTTCTGCTGGCCGACAGGGGCGGTCATCGCGATGGATTCTTTGGAGCGGTTGCTGCCTGATATGTAGTTGAACAACCGGCCAAAGGCCTGATTGCCCGCATCCTCAAAATCCCCATCGACTGCCGTTTCGGCCACAATATGCGGCGCATAAAGCCGCAGTTCGATGCTGCCATGCTTTTCCAGAACGCTGTATTTTGCCTCTTCAATCGCCATTGCGTTACCGCTCAATAATAATCCGAGTGAAACCACGGCCATATAAGCCGTAAAAATATGTTTTTTCATATTTTATATCCTAAATAGAAACTAATTTGGCCTAACTATAGACATAAATACTCGAAAAAGTATAACAAGTTTGGATTTTTTTTCAAGCGCGATGCGATTTCTAATATAAAACCGATCTGTGCCTCAACCAATGGGGATTTCGGTAAGATTTGCGTTAAGCACCCCGGATTATCGGTCGATACTGACACAGAAGAAGGATTATTTTTGCGAATTTTCGGTTTTTTATAGGAATCGGCTTTAGAAATCAGTATTTCGCCCGATAAAAAAGGATAAGAGATTTTGTTTTTGGGTCATTGTATGGAAGTCATTAAGCGACAATTTGTTCTGAACAAGGGATCGGAAAAGTTTATTTTCCGGTATGAACCCGGTCAGGAAGGGCATTTGTTGGATGCACTGGTATGTGCAGCCAATGACACACGCACCAGCTTTGACTGGTTTGATGCGGCGGTACTCAGCTTTAAGCTGACCCAGTCCCTGATGCATCAGGCCGATGAGATACTTTATAAGGATTTGAATGATCCGATGCAGAGCTGTCGGCGCGAAACCGAATAGCCGATTGGCATAGGATTGAATGGGCGGCACTAAAAAGGAATGGATGTATGGACAACTCGGCGATCGTTTCAGATTTTGTCAACTATTTAAAGTTTGAAAAGCATTTTTCGGCCCATACCGCCAAGTGTTACGAGGCGGATTTGGAGCAGTTTTGCGGTTTTTTGAGCGGGTCGGATCAGCCGTCTGACAGCGGCCAGACAAGTAACCCCTGGGCAAGCGGCGCTACGACCGCGGCAACCTGTACACAGACTGCCGCCGACATCGATACGCTGCTGAAAGCCGCCGATGTCAATACGATCCGCCGGTTCATGGCCGACCTGAACACGCATGCCTATTCCAAGTCCACCACCGCCCGCAAGCTGGCGACGATTCGCAGCTTTTATAAGTTTCTGGTCAAACGCCAATACATCGGCGGTAACCCCGCGATGAGCATCAAGACGCCCAAACAGGAAAAACGCTTGCCCAAATTTCTTGAATATGATCAAGTCCAAAAGCTGCTCAACACACCGCCGACCAACCATTGGCTTGGCTCGCGCGATCGGGCGATGATGGAGGTGCTCTACAGCACGGGGATGCGCGTCAGCGAGCTGGTTGCGCTGAATATGGACGATGTGGATTTCCTCGGCGAGGTCATTCACGTCCGCGGCAAAGGCAAAAAGGAACGCATCTGTCCCGTCGGCTCAACGGCGTTGCAGAATATCCAGCGGTACCTGGAATATCGCAGCCGCCGGATGGCCAGCGATTCGGGCTTTGACAGCAAGGTTTTGTTCGCCAACAAGCATGGCAAACGGATGAGCGCCCGCAGTGTCCGCCGCAAGATGGATAAATACCTGATCGAGGCAGGGTTGGACCCGGCCATCAGTCCGCACACGCTGCGGCACAGCTTCGCTACGCACATGCTCAACAACGGCGCCGATTTGCGCAGCGTGCAGGAATTGCTGGGGCATCAGTCGCTTTCGACGACGCAGATTTATACGCATATTACCTCCAGCCGGATGCAGGAACAATATCAAAAGGCACACCCGCTGGAAAACGCCGTGATGGCCTAAACATCTTGCTCAAAAAACACACAAGCCCTCCGACAACCTTGGCGGGCTTTTTTGTTGTGTTGCCGATAAATTGAAAGGATGGAACAATGCCGTATTTTGAAGAGACACAGCGTTTTTGGGGGTGGCTTAGGGCGGCGCTGCTGTCGGGAGTTTTGGTGTTTGCTGCGGTAATTATCGTTCTCCAGTACGGCCAAACGACCCCTCTGCAAACCGTGCGGTCCTTGTGGGTCGTGTGGGGTATCATGGCCGTCATCGACGGGGCGCTGGTATTTTCGGGAATGGTTACGCAAGTCCTGCCGGAGGGCATTGTAGTCCGCTGCAGTCCTTTTGGATTTTTGAAACGACGGATCGACTGGAACGACATCCAACGTCTGTATGCCCGAACCTATGCGCCGCTGGCCGAGTACGGCGGTTGGGGGATTCGGCTTGGCAAGTCCGGTACGGCCTACAATATCCGGGGTAGCCAAGGCATTCAGGTTGAACTGAAAAACGGCAAAAAAGTCCTCATCGGTACCCAGCACCCAGACGCTTTTATGGCCGCCGTTCGCACGGCGGCGCCGATGCTTTGTGATTGATTTTCGGGGCTGACCGAAAAAGAATAAAGAAAAGAAAAAAGAACGGAGAGGGCGGGATTCGAACCCGCGGTAGGGTAAACCCTACACAGCCTTTCCAAGGCTGCTCGATAAGCCGCTCCGACACCTCTCCACGGCATGTCTGTATCATAACAGGAAAATCACCCAAAAAAAAGTGTTTTTTTCACTCTTTTGTCGCCTGACGTAACTCTTTATTAATCCTGACGCTGCACCATTCCCGACCGCACATCGTGCAATAGTCCTCGCCGCGGGTTCCGGCGGGCATGCGGCTCTGGCGGCAGGCCTCCTCGAACATCTCTCTGGCCGTCAGCGGGTCGATGGCACAGTCCAGGTGCGTCTGCCAGTCCAGCGCGGCGCGGGCGGTGCTGAGCTTGCGGTCGCGGTCGGCGGCGTTGCCGAAACCGCGGGCGACATCGCCGGCGTGTGCGGCGATCTTGGAGGCGACTACACCCTTGCGGACATCGTCTGCATTGGGCAGTCCCAGATGCTCGCGCGGGGTTACATAGCACAAAAATGATGCCCCGTAGAATGCCGCGGCGGTTCCGCCGATGGCGCTGGTGATGTGGTCGTAGCCGGGGGCGATATCGGTAACTAGCGGGCCAAGGACATAGAACGGTGCGCCGTGGCATATCTCTTGCTGAATCTCCATATTGTACTGAATCTGATTGAACGGCACATGGCCGGGGCCTTCGACCATCACCTGACAGCCGTTGTCCCAGGCGCGCTGCGTCAGTTCGCCCAATGTGCGCAGCTCGGCGATCTGGCCGGCGTCGGTGGCGTCGGCGCCGCAGCCCGGCCGCAGCCCGTCGCCCAGCGAAAAGCACACATCGTACTGCTTCATAATCGCGCACAGCTCGTCAAACAGATCATACATCGGGTTCTGCTTGTTATGATGGGTCATCCACTTGGCCAGCAGCGCCCCGCCGCGGCTGACAATACCGCAGACGCGATTGTTCAGCAGCGGCAAGTGTTCTTTGAGCAGACCGGCGTGAATGGTAAAAAAGTCCACGCCTTGTTTGGCCTGCTTCTCGACAACCTTCAGGATTGTATCGTAGTCAATGTCTTCAACGCTGCGTCCGACAATGACTTCATAGATCGGCACCGTACCGAATGGCACGGGGCAAATGGCCAGCAGTTTGCGGCGGATGTCGTCCAGATCGCCGCCGGTGCTCAAGTCCATCATCGCATCCGCGCCGGCTTCAAGGGCGACTTTCATTTTTTCAATCTCGCCGTCCAGCGCCGAGCGGACGCTGCTGCAGCCGATGTTGGCATTGACTTTGCAGGACACTGCCCGACCGATCGCACAGGGAACGAGATTGCCCGCCAGATGGATCGTATTGGCCGGGATGACCAACCGCCCGGCGGCCAGTTCCTGACAAAGCAGTTCGACATTAATATGTTCCCGCTGAGCCGCCCGCCGCATCACGTCGGTAATCTTGCCCTGGCGTGCTAATTCCAATTGTGTTGCCATTATAGGACTCCATAAAAAACAAAAAACCGCATCCGGTTTCGGAAGCGATTTTGCAAAACGTCAATTCTATAACGCCTCGCTTCCCTACGCAGGTTGACCCGCACCGCGCGGATCGCCTGATCAGGTTCGAAGGGTTTTTCTCAGATTGTGCCGACTCATCGGGACAACCACCCCCAGCGAACTGTTTGCTATTGTACGCTCAATAACCACGGCAAGTCAAGTTATTTAGCCCCGCATTCCAACAAT
>JBFZBE010000162.1:0-20477 GCA_041308685.1 Phycisphaerae bacterium | reverse complement strand
TGCAAACGGCGGCTGTCCGGCGCCATAGCTGAACGAAACGAACATCTCTTTGCCCATCGCCTTGAGCGATTTGTCGGCCATCGCCGACAGCAGTTGGGCGTCGGCATCCGTCCATTTTTCGGCCATGGCCGTCTTGATGATATCGAGCATCAGCGGATTGAGTTTTTCCAGCATCGGACGATTGAGCTTGGCGACCATATTGACCGCATCGCTGTCGCTGGCAAACCCGGCCAGTGTAAATTCTTTGGCGGCGTTCGGGTCGGCGGTCAGCAGCGCCGCCAGATCGGTGCCTTTTTTGGCGGTGAACACCTTTTCCAGCGACAGAATCGCCGGTTCCGGCGTCAGCGCCAGCGTCAGCGAATCGGCCTGTCCGAACAGGATTTTTATCATCGCCGCGGCCATCTGGCGGTTCATCTCCAGCGCCTGTTCGCCGGCAGTTTGCTCCGGCATTTCCGCCATGGCCGTTTCCATCGCCTCGATCAGCATATCACCATACAGCGCATACAGACGCGCGACATTCAGATACGCCCACAGCGGCGCAGCGGCCGCCTGAGCGGTTTGACCGGCGTCCAGCGATGCGGATAGAGCGGTGGTTTTGGCGGTTAATTTCGTGTGCAGAGAAACCAGCGCATCGGCGCTGTCCTCGGAGTTGACCAGGGCGTACTTGCCGCCGGGCAGGGGCATCATCAGCAGCGCACCGACCGGCGAATTCTGCGCCGCCAGCAGTGTTGCGCCAGCGGTATCGGAGGGTTTACAGTTCGGGTTGTTTTTGATAAACGCCTCATAGTCGGTCATGGGCACCACGATCGACATATCGATCGTTTTGTCGTCCAATTCCATGCCGACGGCCGCAAACGTGCCTTCCCTGTCAATGCCGGTCAGCATCGGATCGCCGACGATCCCGGCCATCTGCATCCCCGCCAGCATTGCCAAGCTGAACGGCAGGGGAGACGCGCCTGTCAAGTACTGATCCATCTTGCCCAGTGAGGTGTTAAACTGATTGATGCGCACGCAAAAGAGGGTGTCCGCCGGCAGCATATCCAGCAGGGGGTCTTTGGCGGGGGCGGCGCACGCGGTCGGCATCATAGCGGCAAGAACAACAGCGGCGGTCAATAAAATTGTTGCATACTTCATCGTCGGGCTCCTGTAATGATGTTAGGGTTTGAACAGATTCAACAGTTCTGTGTAATTTTTTTTGTTGGACGCCAAAAACGGGCATTCACGCCCGTTGTAGTTTTCGACGGCGATCGGAAAGACGGGGTTGCCGGACAGGTCGCCGTATTGGCCGCCCGCTCGTTCGATCAGCAGGGCGCCGGCGGCGATATCCCACAGCTTACTGAACACCGTTACCGAGCCGATCAATCCGCCGCGGGCGACATACGCCAGATGCAGAGCGGTCGACCCCATCGCCCGCACGCGGCCGCGTTCCATCATTGTGCGTACGCCGGCATTGATGGCTGGATGGACATTGCTGTCGATGCCAAAGCAGGAATATTTACTGATGCCCTCGTTGTTGACGGTGATGCGCACGGCGTTCAGTTGGGCGTCGCCGCCTTCGACGGCGGTGAACATCGACTCGGTGGCCGGGTCAAAAATAACTGCCACGACCGGCCGTCCTTGGTGCATCGCGGCAATACTGACCGAAAAGCACAGCAAGCCGTTGGCGTAATTGTTCGTGCCGTCGATCGGATCGACTACCCACCAGATCGCCTCATTGCCGCGGGGCGCCCATTTGAGGGGTTTACCATCGGCGCCCTCCTCGGCCAGAAAGCCGTGGTCGGGGTAATTTTCGCGAATGCGGTCGATGATGATCTTCTGGCAGATGGGGTCGGCCTGTGTAACCAGTTCGTTGCCGTTCTTGATCGAACGGGCGACATAGCGCAGCTCTTCCATCGCCCGCTGTCCGGCCAGCCGTGCCGCGACCACCGCGGCCTCCAGCATCTGGCTCAATTCCGTCTGTGAAAGCATCCTGTCCCTTTCGTCTTGACAATCCAAAACCGTATGTCTATTGTAACGACTAAATGACGGAACGCCAAGATACAAAATTCATAAAATCCTCTCGCCGCTTGACGGCTGGCCGGCGGATTGCTGCGCTGGCGGTGTTTGTGGGGCTGGCCGGCGGCGGTGCGGTGCTGTGGCTGGCGTCGCGCGGGGTTATCGATATGCATTTTTGGTTGGGGGTGTGCGGCTTTCGCCAGCGTTTCGGTCTGCCCTGTCCGGGCTGCGGCTGGACGCGGGCGACTCAGGCATTCCTGAACGGCCATCCCGTGCAGGCGTTTTTGCTTCAGCCGGCGGCGGCTATTTTTTGTGCGGCGGCGGCAGTAACGGCGGTTTTTGCTTTACTTATGGCCGTGTTTGGGATAGAGTTTGGATCGCTGCGGCGGATTTTGGGTGTGGTAGGCCTAAAATGGCTTTTGCTGGCCGCCGCGGTGGTAGTTTTGAGCGGCTGGGGGGTAACGCTGATACGAGCGATGGTGCATAACAATGGAATGTAGAGCGGTGAAAAGCGGATTTTTAGCGATTCTGGCGTGCAAGGCGATGCTGCTGATGGCAGCGGGGTGCGCGGGGAATCTGTATACCAAACTCAAGCCGGAATACGATTTAGTCGCAAATCAAGACAAGAAAATACTTATTTTTGTCGAGTCCCCGCGTTCTGCGGCTGCGGACAAAGACGCTCCCGAAAAACTGGCCGCCTCACTTCAGGAACATCTTACCCAGAAGGCCAAAATAAAGCTCGAAAACATTGTCATTTTTAAGGATATAAAAAATCCACTGATCGCCCCCCAGCAGGCAGCCAAGCAGGCAGGGGCCGGGATAGCGTTGTTTGTCCGTATCGAGGAATACGAGTTATTGCCGATCAATATTAAGGACTACCATTCCGCTCGCCTGGTCACCCGTTCGGTAGTCATCGATGCCGAGACCGGCCGTCCGTTGTGGCCCGGCGATACGATGGGCAAACTGTACGACATTGCCATCGAAATGGGCAAGGGCGGACGCGAGGCGGTTTTTACGCAGATGAACGCCAGTATGGCCCAATGTATTTTGCGGTCATTGTATCCGATACAAAAGCTGTATTACAGGAATTCCGACGAGCGGATCCCGATACAGCAGGCATTTGAGACAGACACTTTTTAGGAGGTACCCATGTTCCGAATACTTATCAGCGACAAGTTGGCACAGGAAGGAATTGACCTGCTCAAGTCGATGCCGGATTTTGAGCCGGTGGTCAGAACAGGTCTGAGCGAGGATGAGCTTGCCAAAGTGATCGGCGAATTTGACGGGCTGATCATCCGCAGCGGCACACAGGTGACGGCCAAGGTGCTGGAAAAATCCGGCAAGCTCAAAGGCATCGCCCGCGCCGGCGTTGGCATTGACAACGTGGACGTGCCGGCGGCAACCCGCAAGGGTATTATCGTGATGAACACCCCCGGCGGCAACACAATGAGCGCGGCCGAACATACGATGGCGCTGATGCTGGCGATGAGCCGCAACGTCGTGCCGGCCTGCAACAGCTTGAAGGCCGGAACGTGGGATCGCAAGAGCTATACCGGCAACCAGCTCAACAACAAGACGTTGGGCGTGATCGGCTTGGGACGCATCGGCATGGCGGTGGTCAAGATGGCCATGGGCTTCAATATGAAGGTGCTGGGCTATGATCCGCTGGCGGCGCCCAAGGATGCCGAAAAAATGGGTATTGAGGTAACCGATAAGCTGGAGCGGATCTATAAGGAGTCCGATTTCATTTCGCTGCATGTGCCGAAAAATGAGCAGACGCTCAATATGATCAGCGCCAAAGAACTGAAGATGATGAAGCCGACCTGCCGCATTGTCAACTGCGCCCGCGGCGGCATCATCAACGAAAACGATCTGTACAATGCCCTGTCCAGCGGCGTGATCGCCGGGGCGGCATTGGATGTGTTCTCCAAGGAGCCGCCGGAAAATCTGCGGTTCACCGAATGCCCGAACTGCCTGGTAACGCCGCATCTGGGCGCCAGCACCGAAGAAGCCCAGATCGAAGTGGCCGTTGAGGCCGCACAGATTCTGGCCGATGCCCTCAAGGGCGGCCCGATCCGCAATGCGCTGAACGCTCCGTCGATGGGCGCCGGCACGCCGCCGATCGTCTGCTGCTATGCCGAATTATCCCAGCGCATCGGCTCGCTGATGACTGCGATTGCTCCCGGCCAGATCAAATCTGTTAAGGTCGAATATCGTGGTTCTATCGCGGAAAAACCCATCGAGCCGGTTACAAATGCCTTTACCATCGGGCTTTTGCAGCCGCATTTCGACACGGTTATCAACATCGTCAATGTCGGCCTGCTGGCCAAAGAACGCGGTATCAGCGTCGATGTGACCAAGAACCCTGAAATCAAAGATTTGGAATCGAGCTTCACTGCGACCGTGCAGACCGACAAGGTAACCCGTATGGTGCGCGGCACAGTCTATGACGGCCGTCTGCTGCGGATCATCAACATCGACGGCTTTACCATTGAGGTAACGCCGGAAGGCACGATGGTGGTCATCTTCAATACCGACCGGCCGGGCGTGATCGGTTCGATCGGTATGACGCTGGGCAGCCACGGCATCAACATCAACACGATGGGCGTCGGCCACAAGCCCGACATCGGCGGCGATGCGATTCTGGCGGTCAGTTTGGACAAGACCCCGTCGGCCAAGGCCGCCGATGAATTGGCCAAATTGGATTTTGTCAATGAGATGTACGTCTGCAAGCTGCAGTAGTATTAGAACACAGAACACAGAACACAGAATACAGAAGTCAGAGGTGTGCGATTTATCCATACCTCTGACCCTTGTTTTTCAGAAAGAATCATTAATCAATTGAGAATGGAATGACGGTTAAAAAGAAGAAGGATTCGACCCAATTGGATTTCGCATTTGATGCGGCCGCTTCGACAGCATCGGAGGCGGTTGCGACGCTTGAAACGCAGGAGGTTGACACTGAACCCTCCGTTTCTGCACCCAAAAAACGCCAGCGACAATCACAGGCAGCGACAGCTGAAACCATGGCCGCCAAGCAGCGGGACATCAGCATCAGCGAGTTTTTCGCCAAAAACAAGCATCTGCTGGGCTTTGACAACCCGCGCAAGGCGATTTTGACGGCCATCAAAGAAGCCGTTGACAATTCGCTGGACGCCTGTGAGGATGCGCATATCCTGCCGGCGATCACGGTGCGCATCGCGGCCATTGACGGCAACGACAGCAAATTCCGCATCACCGTCAAAGACAACGGCCCCGGCATCATGGCCAAACAGGTTCCCAATGTCTTTGCGCGTCTGCTGTACGGCAGTAAGTTTCATACGCTCAAGATGAGCCGCGGCCAACAGGGCATCGGCATCAGCGCCGCCGGGATGTACGGCCTGATGACCACCGGCGAGCCGGTGCAGATCATCACCCGCACCAACCCCAAAAAGCCCGCGACGCATTTTCATGTTCAGATCGACACCGCCAGCAATCGGCCGGATGTGATTCTCGATGAAGAATGCGAATTTGATCTGCCCACGGGAACCAGCGTTACGATTGCACTGGAAGGCCGTTATCAAAAGGGCAAGCAGAGTGTCGATGAGTACCTGGCGCAGACGGCGATGGCCAACCCGCATGCGTCGATTACCTATCAGACGCCGGACGGCAGCGTGGTCGAATATCCGCGGCAGTCGCAGGAACTGCCGTTCATTCCGGTGGAGATCAAGCCGCATCCTTACGGCGTGGAGCTGGGCGTGCTGCATAAAATGGCGCGGCAAAGCGAGGCCAAAAAATTGACCGAGTTTCTGCGGACGGAGTTTTCGCGCGTCAGCGAAAAAGCGGCCGAGGAGATTTGCAAGAGAGCCAAACTGTCGATCAACCTCAAGCCCGAAAAGATATCCCTCAAAGAAACCGAATCGCTGCACGAGGCGGTCAATAACACCAAGCTGATGGCGCCGCCGACCGACTGTATCGGGCCGATCGGCGAGGAGAAGATGCTGGACGGCATCCGGCGCGTCGTCGAGGCGGATTTTTATTCGGCCTGCACGCGCAAACCCGCCGTCTATCGCGGCAACCCGTTTATCATCGAGGCGGCGCTGGCCTACGGCTGCAAGAACGTCGAAAGCGGCGACGACGACAAAGAGCCGCTGATGCGGCTGGTGCGGTTTGCCAACCGCGTGCCGCTGCTGTATCAGCAGTCGGCCTGCGCGACGTACAAGGCGGTCATGGAAACCAACTGGCGCAACTACGGCCTTAGCCAAAGCAAGGGCGCCCTGCCGGCCGGTCCCTTGCTGCTGATGGTGCATATCGCCTCGGTCTGGGTTCCGTTTACCTCCGAAAGCAAAGAGGCCGTTGCGCACTACCCGGAGATCATCAAAGAGCTGAAGCTGGCGATCCAGGAATGCGGCCGTCAGCTCGGCATTCACGTCCGCCGCCAAAAGCGGATGCGCGACGAGATGGTCAAACGCGGCTATATTGAGACGTACCTGCCGCATATCGGCCAGGCGCTCAAGGACATTCTGACGCTCAAGGACACGCAGGTGCAGACCCTGGTGGATAAGCTGAAAACAACGCTGGAACATTCGCGAAAAATATAGAACTGCCTGGGGTGTTTCCTGCGCAGTGGAATTGTGATGACACAAGCGGCGTATATCGGGTTGGGGTCGAATCTGGGCGACCGGCAGGCGCATCTGCAAGCGGCGATTGCGGCGATGGACGCTCATCCGTCGGTTCGTGTTATTAAGGTCAGTTCTTTCTATGAAACCCTGCCGTTGGGACAGATGCGCCAGCCGATGTATCTGAATGCGGTTGCAGCCGTGGATACAGCCCTGTCGGCGACGGAACTGCTGTCGGCCATGCAGGACGTTGAGCGGCGGCTGGGGCGTGTGCGCGACGGACACTGGCGGCCGCGGACAATTGATTTGGATGTCCTGCTGTTTGGCGACCAGATCATTCAAACGCCCGGTTTGACCATTCCGCATCCGCAGATGCACTTGCGATCGTTTGTGCTGCGGGGGTTGTGCGAGCTGGATAGCCGGGCGATGCATCCGGTTTTGCGATTGACAGCAGCACAGATGTATGCACGGCTCAATGGGCAGGATTTTGCGCTGGACGCATCGCGGCCGCAGTTGATCTCGGTGGCTGGGCTGATCGGCGTGGGCAAGACGACGCTGGCGTTGCGGCTGGCCGAGTGTCTGGGCGGCAAGTTTATTGCCGAAAAGTACGACGACAATCCGTATTTGGCGGATGTGTATGCGGGGCATAAGGAGATGGCGCTGGATTCGGAGTTGTTTTTCCTGTCCAGCAGCGCAACACAGCTTCGCAAGGATCGGCTTAAAAGCGGGGTCTGTTATGTCAGCGATTATGTGTTCGATAAGGCCCTGATTTACGCCTCCAGTTGGCTGGATGCAGACGATCTGGCGGCGTATAAGCGGCATTATGCCTGCGTGGCCGAGCAGGTCACAGAGCCGGTGCTGGCGATCTATCTGAGCGATAGTGTGCCGGCCTGTCTGGAGCGGATTCACCGGCGCAACCGGCCTTACGAGCAGCAGATCGAGCCGGCATTTCTGGCTGGACAGGAACAGAAGTACGAGACCTTGTATGCCGACTGGACAAGCTGTCCATTGATCCGGCTGACGGCGGCGGAGTGTGTGGAAATCGCACAGGTCAAGACCTTTGCCGAGCAAGTGCGGCATTATCTGGCGGTATGATGATGCAGATTATTACGACGATTACGGAAATGCGTGCGTGTGTACAGGCGGCGCGGCAGCGCGGACTGCGGGTTGGGCTGGTGCCGACGATGGGGGCGCTGCACGCTGGACACGGTGCGCTGGTCGAGCGGGCGGTGCGCGAGTGCGGGTTTGTGGTGGTAACGATTTTTGTCAACCCCACGCAGTTCGGCCCGAATGAAGACCTGGCCAAATACCCCCGCACCTTTGAGGCGGATACGGCCTATTGTCAGTCGCTGGGGGCGGCGGCGATTTTTGCCCCGACGCCCGAACAGATGTACCCGCAGCCGCAATTGGCATGGGTGGACGTGCAAAAACTCACCGACGGCCTGTGCGGTGCGTCCCGTCCGGGACATTTTCGCGGCGTAACAACTGTCTGTGCCAAACTATTCAATATCACAACGCCCGACATAGCTTATTTCGGCCAAAAGGACGCCCAGCAGGCGATCGTCATTCAGCGGATGGTTGCCGACTTGAATATGCCGCTGGAGATTTGCGTCTGTCCGATAGTGCGTGAGTCGGATGGGCTGGCGATGAGCAGCCGTAATCGCTATCTGTCGCCGGACCAGCGACGGCGGGCGGTGTGTCTGTACCAGTCGCTGGACACTTGCCGACGGGCTGTATCGAAGGGATGTCTGGATGCCTCAGTGTTGATCGACCAAATGCGTCAGATCATCGAAAAGCAGGGTAGTCGGATTGACTATATCCGTATCGTCGATGCACAAACACTGGAACCTGTGTCGCAGGTCAGCGGGCGGGTGCTGGTTGCCTTGGCGGTCTATCTCGGCACGACCCGGCTGATCGACAACACGGTTATAGACCAAGGCAACGTGTGAGTAATTATATGGGGCATACGGAACAAAAGCCGAGCCGCGCAAGCGGCCGGATGGCGTAACTCACAGGGTTACGTTTTGTCGGGCAGCTTGCGCTGCCGCGTTTTTGTTTTATGCGATTGCCTCGACAAGTATGCTGAATAGACTTGAAGGCCGGGGTGAATTCGGTATAATAGGTTGTTTTGAAACCAGAGTTAAATTTACGGGAATATGGCGGAATGTTTGTAAAGGCGTTAAAAGGCAAGATTCACCGGGCGCGGGTAACGCATACCAAGATCGACTATCCGGGCAGCATCGGGATCGATTCGGAGATGCTGGCCGCGGCCGGGATCGGGGTGTACGAAGAGGTGCTGGTGGCCAACGTAACCAACGGCGAGCGGGTCGAGACGTATGTGGTTCCCGCTCCGGCCGGCAGCAGGGAGATATCCGTGCTGGGGGCGGCCGCGCGGCTGTTTAGCCCCGGCGATATCGTGATCATTATGAACTTTGCCTATTATAACCCCGACGAGATGAAGGCCCACAAGCCCAAGGTCATTGCCTGCGACGAGCATAACCGCTTCCAACTCCTCAAGCAGGAGTATTGAGCCGTGCATCCGGAACTGTTCGAAGTCCCGTTTCTGCATATCTCCGTCAAAAGCTACGGCACGATGCTGGTTATCGGTTTTCTCCTGGCGGCACTGCTGATGCGGCGGATGATGAATAAGGCCGGCCAAAACCCCGAATGGGTCACCAATGCGGCGCTGTATGCGCTGATTGCCGGAGTCGTCAGTTCACGCGTGTTTTATGTACTGCACCACAGCGCGCAGTTTGAGGACAATTTTTTCCGTGTGTTTGCCGTCTGGGAAGGGGGGTTGGAGTTCCTCGGCGGCGTGTTAGGGGCGGTTGGTTTTCTATTTATTTATCTACGGGTCAAGAAGCTGCCCTATCGGCTGTATTTTGATGTGCTGGCGGTGGGGCTGATGCTGGGGGCGGGGTTTGGGCGGATTGGGTGTCTGTTCAACGGCTGCTGTTACGGCCGGCCTGCGGATGTGCCCTGGGCGATCCGGTTTCCCTATAACAGCTTGGCGTATCAAAGTCAGGCCTATCCCGATCCGGCGCGCCATCGCGATGCGCCGCGGCTGGAGCTTCCGGCGGAATATTTCGGCTGGCAGGATCAGCAGGGCGGCTGGATCACGGCGACGGAGGGCAATAAATACGCTGCGCCGCTGCGGCCGCTGGAGGCATTGACCGCCCCGCAAAAACAAGCCGTTACGCAGGGGGAGTACCGCTGCCTGCCGGTGCATCCGACGCAGATTTATTCCAGCGTCAATCTGTTTTTGATGACGGCAGTTCTGTATGGGCTGTGGCGATGGATCGGGCAGAAAAAGCCCGGTATGATCGTCAGCTTGACGCTGATGCTGTATGCGGCGATCCGGTTTTTTGAGGAGACACTGCGCGATGACAATCCGTTTGAGTACGCCTGGTGGATGCTCTACCGCGGCGGAACGATCTCGCAGAATATCGCGATCTATCTGTTTATTGTCGGGGCGGCGCTGCTGGGGGTCGTTTCCGCCGTAATGAATGATAAATCGCAGAAAAGCACAAAATCAAATAGGTAAAGAACCCTCATGCGTCGAAATGGCTTCAGCTTGGTGGAATTTTTGGCGGTCGTCGCGATGGTTGCGCTGCTGCTGGCGATTATGCTGCCGGCGCTGACAGCAGCCAAAGACAAAGGCAAAAGCGTGATCTGCTAATCCAATCTTAAGCAATCCGTTTTAACCGTAATGACCTTTGCCGCATCAAACGCAGATCGTTTTCCGCAGGGTGATGTAACGCTGCTCAAGCAGGCCATGCTGCATGACCCACTGACCGCGGCGGTATGCAACCCCGAAGAAATCTGGCAGATGACCGACCAGATGCTGGTCGCGCAGGCCCAGTGGCTGCCGCAGTACAAAAAGCAGATCGCCGCTGCCCAAAAACGCCTGGCTGGTGCCAAACCGCTCGGAACCAACAAATGGAAAGGCGCCGCCCGGCTGAAAGAAAAGTCCGTTGCACAATTGCGCAAAGAATCGGCTGCGATCCAGAATAACTTCGACGCTGTCAAGGCATCGGCGAAAAGGAAAAAATAGTGAGGATGTCCGTACCGACCTCTTTTTAGAGGTCGGTATTATTTCTTTTGAAGGATTTTGTTTTCGGATCCTTCCAGCAGGCGTTTGATGTTTTCGGCGTGGCGGGCGACGACCAGGATCGGCATGATGATCGCGATGGCCAGCAGCGGCCAGAGGTCGGCAAATCGCCAGCTTTGGATGGCCGCCGTCAGCGCTGCAAACAACAGCGGAAAACAGGCCGCCGCAACGATGGAGGCCAGCGAGACATACCGCCAAATCAGCGCACAGACGCACCAGACGGCAAACACGGCTGCACCGCAGACGGTAAAATACGGCCAGACGCCCAGCACCACGCCCAAGCTGGTCGCGACGCCCTTGCCGCCCTTGAATTTCAGATAAATCGGAAAAACATGTCCGCATACCGCCGCACAGCCGATCAGCAGCCACAGCAGCAGTTCTTTTGTTGTCGGCGACTCTGACACGACGCCCAAGCCGTGCGCCAGCAGCATCGGGACAAGGCCTTTGGCGACATCCAGCGCAAAGCACACATACGCCCATTTTCGCCCCAGCGCGCGGGAGACGTTGGTGGCGCCGATATTGCCGGAGCCGACAGATCGCAGGTCGATGCCGTGGGCGCGGGCGATCAGCAGGCCGAAGGGTAACGAGCCGAGCAGATAGGCGGCAACGATTAAAACAATGGCGGTGATCATTTTTGTTTTCTTTGATAAAGGGTTTCGTACAGGTTCATCAAGGCGTCGCAGTGCATTTCAATCGACACGGTCTGTTTTAGGTTGTCCTGCCGGATGGCATCGGACATGGCCTGTCGCTGCTGCGGCTGCGACAAGGCGTTCAGTCCTTCGACAAAGGCATGGAGGTGATTCGGCTCGTCGAGAATGACGCCGTGACGCAGGTGGGTGTAGTATTCTGATGCGCCGTTGTAGCGGGTGGTCAGAACTGGCTTGGCGATGGCGATCCCTTCGAGGATAAACCGCGAGCAGGGGTCATAATAGCTGGGCAGCGCCGCTGCGTCGCAGAGGGACAGGTAGTCCTGGATGCTGTTAATGTAGCCGGTGAAATACACGTCGTCGGCGATGTTCCATCGCGCGGCCAGACGGCGGTAGGGCGATTGCTTGCCGGAACCGGCGACGATCAAGGCGATGCGGCGGTCGGGCGTTTGCCGTTTGAAGCCGGCCATTGCCGCCAGCAGGTCGTACAGCCCTTTGAGGCGAAAGTTGTTGGCCCCAAACAGCAAGAGGGTCGTATTGGCGCGGTCAAGCTTGAGCGTTCGGACAATGTCCTGCTCATTTTTTGCCGCGGCGGCGGTGTCTATCGCCAATTCGGTATCGACGCCGTTGGGGGTCATAAAAATGCGGTCATCGGGCAGATTGAAGTGCCGTTTGTATTGGCCGCGGACATAGCTGGACAGGGCGGCGATGACGGCATGGCCGTTGCGGCATAGGTCTTGTTCGGCGCGGAGGTATTGCATCCGTTTGAGATTGGTAAAATACGTTGCCCGCTTGAATGCTCCCGTCAGCAGGTTGGGATACGACGCGGCGTTGCGGATATAGGTCTCGATATACGAGCCGCCCAGCGGCTGATAGACATCGGCGCCGGTCAGCGGCAGGGTGCTGTGAACCAGGTCGTAACTGTTTGTTTTCAAATGTGCGATCAGGGCATTGCGGTAAACGCCAAATGAAATGCGCTTGTGCGGGTCATGGCCGCACAGGGCGACCACACCTGGCGCATCGGCAGGGGCGACCGAGGCGAGGATGGTGACCTGCTGGCCGGTCTGTTTGAGCCGTTCGGCGATCTCATACACGGATCGCTCTGCGCCGCCGAGGGCGATATTGAAACGTTCTATGATTAAGGCTATTTTCATATCAGGATTCAAAGGGAACAATGCGTCCGCGGTTGCGGTCGCGGGCGGCGATCTGTGCCGCTTTACTCTTGATACGGCTTATAAACCATTTGTCGAAGAGCGTCAACCGCTTTTTGCTGCGGTAATGCAGATAGAACCGCAATCGGTCGGCGCGGGAGACGGCGCAGCCGGGGGCGGAGTAATACAGTTGCGTCAGGTCTTTGAGGCGAAATCGCCCGCCCAGCAGCAGCGGCTTAAAGACCCGATGCAGGTCGATCAGATGCAGCGTGCCGCGGGTGTCCAGAAAAATATGACACAGGTACAAATCCCGATGGCGGCAGCCAGTCGCGTGAAACCGGCGGACAAACTCGGCGACCTGTGCGATGAACGCTTTGCGCCGTTGGGCGGCGGCGGCTGAAAAATCGCCCATAAAGTCCGGCAGCCGTTCTTCCAGCGAGTGGGCGTCGGCAATCTCGCGGATCATAATAAAGCTGCGTTTTTCAAACAGCCCGTCCCATTCATAGCCCCAAGCGATGGTCTGCGGCACGGACACGCCCGCGGCGTCCAGTTCATTGGTGCGGTGGCCGTCATAGAGAGCTGTACAGCCCCGGCGGCGGTGGTCCAGCCAATTGGCCAACTGACGCAGTATCGGCGTGCGGGTGTAGCGTTTCAGATAGACCGTTACGCCGTCCGGCAGCGTAAAGCAGGTGCGTGAGCGGTGTGCGGCCAGTCCTTTGGCGTTGACATCCTGACACCGATCAAACGCAAAGACGCTGTCCAGCGAGGTCAATCCCATCGCTGCCAGCTGCGGCACAACCGCCGGATCGGCAAAAAAGCCCGGCGCGATCGCATGGTCCGGCAGTTTATTCACCGCGTCCTCCGGCCATCTGTGTATGGACGGCGTCCAAAACCTGATCGACCGTAATGGACTGCATACAGTAATGCTCGGCGGCCTTGCATTCGGGTTTGTCGCACGGCACGCAGTCGCCCTTGCCGATGATGCGTATCTCATCGGCATAGCCGGTGTGCGTGCGTGCGGGGTTGTTGGGGCCAAACAGCGTTACAATCTTTCGCCGCAGGGCGATGGCGATATGCCGAGGGCCGGTGTCATTAGTTAACACCAGATCGGCACGGGCGAAAAGAGCTTTCAGTTGTCCGCCGGACAGCGGTGTTTTGGCCAGATTGACCAGCGGATGGCGGCAGTGTGCGGCGATGGAGTCGGCGGCCTGCATCTCGGCGGCGGTGGGGGCGACGGAAAGGACGACGTTGGCGTTGTACTTTTCGACGATGGCCTCGGCGCATGCGCCAAATCGCGCATACGGCCACAGCTTGCTGGGACCGAACGCCCCTCCCGGCACGATGACAACCAGCGGCTTGTTGGGGGTAAACAGAGTGGGCAGTTTTCCGGCGGCGGCGATTTTGTCCGCCTCAGCGACCTCCAGTTCCGGCAGACGCGATTGCGGCATACCGCCCAGAAACGCGGCCAGATTCAGATAGTAATCGACCGATGAGACGATTTGAAACCGGCCTTTTTCACGGGAGGGCTTCAGACCGTCGGTCAATAGCAGCGACCGACCGTCGCGGGCATAGCCGACCCGCTGCGGAATGCCCGCCAGAACGACCGTCAGCGCCGAGCCGAAGGAGTTCTTTAGCAGGATAGCCGCGTCAAATCGTCCGGCGCGCAATTGACGCACCAAAGGCAGAAGACCTTTTTGCGGCGTCAGCCACGCATCGGCAAATGGCGTTGGCGACAAAATTGCCTGCGTGAACGGGGCGGCCAGAAACGTGATGCGGCTGTCGGCAAAACGCTCACGGAATGCCCGCAGCGCAGGCGTTGCACAGATCGCGTCGCCCAGCGGCGAGGGGAGCCAGATCAACATTTTTTTGGGCGGTTTCAATTTGTATTATCCACAGATTCATTTCCTATTTCAAATTTATAAATAGGAAATATGAAATAGAAAATAGGAAATATCATTTCTTTCGGTCGTGCATCATCAACAAGGCGATCACCAGCAATTGCAGGGCGATGGCGTAGCCGATCATTGCTTGGACGGTCTCAATGCCGCGGGTCGCATCGAGCCAGAACCAGATGCTGATGACCAAGCTGAATGCCGCCAGCGACTGCACCAGCCAGGCGATCAGCATAAAGACGGAAAACTCATCGTACAATTCGTACCGGCTCTTGCTCTTGACATGATGCAGGATTTCCTCCAGCATCGGATGGGCGTTTTTTTCGGCGGGTTCGTGTTCTGTTTTCGGCGATCCGACGGAGGGTTTGGTCACCGGCTCAGGTTGCGGCACAGGGGCGGCAGGCGGTTGCGGGTTTGTCTGCGGCGGCAGGGCGGCCGCTTTGTCTGCGGCGGGAGTCGCTGCGATCGGCTGCTGCGGCTTGGCCGTCGGCGCAGGCGCGGGCGGTATTTGGGGTTTTGGCTCGGCAGACGGCAGGGGCGCAGAAGCGGCGGTCGGTTCCTGCGGCGTCGGCCGCACCGATTGGACTTTTTTCTGAAACTCAAACATACGCAATATATTGACTGCCTCGCGCAGGTTTACGGCGCGTTTGTCCGGCTCTGGGTCGTTGGGGTCTTTGGGCTGGGGCTTGCCAGGCGTATCCAGCAGAATCGTCTTGCAGCCTGCCCGGTGTCCGGCGGCCACATCCCGATACGAATCGCCGATCATCCAGGACTGTTTCAAATCGATGTCCAATTCTTTGGCTGCCAGCAGCAGCATCCCGGGGCTGGGTTTTCGCAGGTCGCTGTCTTTGGCGTATTGTTCGACCGTGCCTTCAGGGTGAAAAGGACAGTGGTAAATCGCGTCCAGATACACCCCCTCGTCGGCCAGCAGCTTTTTGAGGTGATGATGAATCTCCTCCAGCCCTTGTTCGGTGATGATGCCGCGGGCGATGCCGGATTGATTGGTGACTACGACCAGCAGATACCCCATCTTCTGCAGCAGCGTCAGCGACGCACCGGCCCCCGGCAGCAGCTTGACCTGCGTGGGATGACTGATATACCCCGGATCGCTGATAATCGTGTCATCCCTGTCCAAAAACACCGCTTTGCGCGCCATTAGGCCTCCTTTTTCTGCGCTGTCTGTTCGGCATTCATTTTTTCGATTGTCAGCGTGGAGCTCTTTCCTTCGACCATTTGTGCCAGTTCCACACGCCCGCCATAGGACTCGACAAATTCCCGGCCGATGACGCCCTTTTGCGCCCAGTCGGCGCCCTTGACCAGCACATCCGGCCGCACCGTCATAATCAGGTTCAGCGGTTCCGGCTCGTCGAAGACGGTGACATAGTCCACGCATTCCAGTGCCGCCAGCAGCGCCGCCCGGTCGTGCTGGTTGTTGATCGGCCGTGTCGGGCCTTTGAGCTGACGGACGGAGCTGTCGCTGTTTAGCCCTACCACGACGATATCGCCCTGACGCTTGCAGAATTGCAGGTACTCGATATGCCCGCGATGCAGCACGTCAAAGCAGCCATTGGTAAAGACGATAGTTTCGTTCTGCTTGCGGTGATAGTCCAACTCTGTCGGCAGTGCTGCTCGGTCGTGAATCTTACCGGTCTTGCCGCGATGCCGGGTGAGGATTTCATTGACGATTTCATCGACGCTGACGGTGGCGACGCCGAACTTTTCGACCTCCAGCCCGCCGGCGATGTTGGCCAATTGCAGCGAGGTGCGCAAATCCGCCCCGGCGGCCATGGCCACGGCCGTCATCGCCAGCATCATATCGCCGGCGCCGGTTACATCGTAGACCGTCCGCGGAATCGTCGGCAGGTGCTCATCGGCTGCGGCGGCGCTGTAAAAGACGCCTTCTTTGTCCAGTGTGATGACCGCGGCGTCCATCGCCAGCCGGTCGCGCAGCGTCTGGGCGGCACGCCGGGCGTCGTCGAGGGTCTCGATTGAAAATCCGACGGCCGTGGATGCCTCCTTGCGGTTGGGCGTCATCAGCGTTGCGCCGGTGAACTTGCGGTAATCCTGTCCCAGTGGAGGATCGACCAGTACGGGCTTGCTGGCTTTGCGCGCCGCCTGAATCAGTTTTTGGCAAAATGCCTCTTGCAGCAGTCCCTTGTTGTAGTCCTGCAGGCACACTACGTCGCAGTCGTTCAGATGCGATTGATAACCTGTCAGCAATTGAGCATATTGGGATTCGGTCAGCGGGTCGGTGCATTCGTCATCCACACGCAAAAGCTGCTGGCGGTGGCGATGCTGCGCCAGACCGATGATACGCTCCTTGCAGATGGTCGGTCGGCTGTCCAGGGTCAGCAGGCCGGACGTGTCGGCGCCTATGTTCTTGAGAATCTCCAACAGCCGCCGGCCGTTGGCGTCATCGCCGAGCGTGCCGACGCAGACACATCGGGCGCCCAGTGTAACCACATCAGCCGCCACCGACGAGGCGCCGCCGCCGCAGTAGTCCCGTTTAACGACCTTAAGCACCTGTACCGGCGCTTCGGGGCTGATGCGCAGGGCGTCGCCGTAGATGTAGCTGTCCAGCATAAAATCGCCGACCAAAAGCACCTTGGGCGAACCCAGCCGCGTAACCGTTTTTAATAAATGCGTATAGCTCATGGAGGTCAAAAGTCAAATGTCAAAAGTTAAAAGTTAAATGTAAAAACTGAGGAAAGCCGCGCCGCTTCCCATTATTCTTATGTTCTTGAGTTCTTATGTTCTTGTATTAATCGTCTTATCAACCGCCGCCTTCAGCACATCCTCCCCTTCGACAAATTCCAGTTCCATCGCCAGATACGCCAGCGGAATATCTATATCATCCGGTTTAAGCAGGGCGGTCTTGACCCAGTCCTTCTGCGTACACAAAATCATCTCCGCCCCGCAGGACTTGGCCTGACGCATAATCGCTTTGATCTCGTCCAGCGTAAACGGATGATGATCGTTGAAAATGTGTGTTCCGACAATCACAATCTCATTTTGCCGCACATGGCCGAAAAACGCATCCGGGTTGCCGATACCGCAGAAGACAAACGCCTTTTTGCCCCGCAGCGACGCCAGCGGCAGGGTTTTTGAGCCGCTGGTTACAGCGTGGGTATGTTTGTGCGTCGCCTTGACGACCGGTACGCCGGGCGCCAGTTTGGCCAGCGCCGTTTCCAGTTCCTGCATCGCCGCCGGATCGACCTGATCATACCGGGTGATGACGATAATGTCCGCCCGCCGTACACCGCCCAGCGGCTCGCGCAACAACCCTGCCGGAAGCACCTTACCGTACCCGAATGGGCAGGTCGCATCCAGCGTAAGGATATTCAAGTCGCGTTTGAGCCGTCGGTGCTGAAAGCCGTCGTCCAGCACCATCGCCCTTGCGCCATGCAGAGCGAAGGCCTTGTACGCCCCGGCCGTGCGGTCAGGATCGACCACTACCGTTGTAGTCGGACACGCCTTGGCCAGCAGCGCCGGCTCATCGGACATCATGCCCTGTTCGGTCTTATAGCCGCGGGTCAGAATAGCGGTTTTGATGTTCTTTTGTTCCAGAAAGCGGCACAGCCAGATGACCAGCGGTGTTTTGCCCGTGCCGCCGGTGGTGATGTTGCCGACACTGATGACCGGCACGCCCGCCGCCGTCGATTGAAACAGGCCGCGGCTGTACAGCGCGTTGCGCGCCGCAACCACCGCCGCATACAGCCAGGAAACAACCCGCAGCAAAAGCCGTAAAAACTTCGCTGCGACGCTGTTGTTGCGGCAGGACAAAATGTCTCGAAACGTTTTCTGATTCACACAAGGAAACTGTAAAAAAGTTCTTAGTTCGTAGTTCTTAGAAAAATAAACCGCGGATTACGCGGATTAGTGAAAAGCACTAAAACTTTAGCACTAAATCACAAACAAATTTAAAAAACAAAAAAATAGAAACGCAGATTACGCTGATTTCACGGATTAGAATAAGCATCCAGATGCCAGCAACCAGCTTCCAGTTTTTGCTGGCCGCTGGCGGCTTTTCTTCATTCTACATTCTTCATTCTTCATTTTTGTCCTGTAAACCCTGTTCATCCTGTCTAAAAAAACGTCCCGAACAGTCGGGTGGGTTATTTTCCGGCCTTGATGCGGGCGATGATGGCATCGGCCATTTCGCGTGTGCCTACGGCCGTCGGGTCGTCCCGGTCGGGCTTCATATCGTAGGTGACAGATTTGCCCTCGGCGATGACGGCCGCGACGGCCTTTTCCAGCCGGTCGGCCTCGGCGGCCAAGTTCAAATGCCGCAGCATCAATACGCCGCTGAGGATCAGCGCCACAGGGTTGACCTTGTTGAGTCCCTTGTATTTGGGTGCGCTGCCGTGGGTGGCTTCGAAGATCGCGCCCTTATCGCCGATGTTGGCGCCCGGCGCCATCCCCAGCCCGCCAACCAGCCCGGCGCACAAGTCGCTCAGAATATCGCCGTACAAATTCGGTAGCACGATTACGTCATACAGTTCGGGCTTCTGCACCAACTGCATGCACATATTATCGACGATGCGGTCCTCAAATTCGATGTCGGTGTAGTTCTTGGCCACCTGACGGCTGACCTCCAACCACAGGCCGTCGGTGTACTTCATAATGTTGGCCTTATGCACCGAGGTTACTTTTTTGCGTTGCATCCGGCGTGCATATTCAAATGCATACCGCACGATACGCTCTGTGCCTTCGACCGAGATGGGCTTGATGCTGATACCGGCATTCTTGCCAACCTTGCGGGTGCTGTGGGCGTTGAGCCAGTCGATCAGCTCCAGCGTGTCTTTGCCGCCTTTTTCGTATTCGATGCCCGCGTACAGGTCTTCGGTGTTTTCACGCACCACGACCAGATCGATGTTGTCGTACTTGCTCCGCACACCCGCATAGCTTTTGCACGGCCGCACGCAGGCATACAGCCCGAACAACTGCCGCAGATGCACATTGACGCTGCGAAAGCCCGTGCCGACCGGGGTGGTGATCGGGGCCTTCAGGGCGATGCCGTTTTTCTTGACCGATTCCAGCGTCGCCTCAGGCAGCGGCGTACCGGCGGTCTCCATCACATCCACGCCGGCTAACTGGATATCCCAGTTGATCTTGGCGCCTGTGGCGTCAATGCACCGCCGTGTCGCCTCGGCGATCTCCGGCCCGATGCCGTCGCCGGTAATCAATGTTACTGTCGTCATCGCGTCTGATTCTCCTGTAAGCAAATAATAGCTGATAAAGACGCCGCCGCGTCCATTAAAGCGGTTATCTTAACCCTATTGCGAAGCGGTGTCAATAAACAATATCCAGTTAATTTAGATGTATTATAGCAAAAACTTACACATCAATCCATCGGCTCGGCCGCAAACCGGAGTTTTTCTTTTTCATGCAGGCCTTTCCAGCGGCCGCGGCGGAAACACAGCGCCAGCCCTACCGACCGCACCGCCCAATCAACCGCGGTGGCCGTCCACACACCCGGCAGCCCCCAGCCCCAGACATACGCCAGCAGATACACCCCGCCGAGACGAAACAGCATCGTGCTTGTAAAATTGACCAGCAGCGGCGACCGGGCGTCGCCGGCGCCGCGCATTGCGCCGATGAGGATAAATGTCCAGGCCATAAACACCAATTCCGCCGCGGCAATGCGAATGACCAGTGCGGCCTTGTCGATGACGGCCTCGGTCGCTCCGAACAGCATTACGATCTGCGGCCCAAATATCACAAATACCGCCGCCAGTGTGCCCATCAGCAGTGTTGCCAGCATCAGTGTTCGGTGTACTGTGATTTCGGCAATATGCTCCAGACGAGCGCCGATGGCCTGTCCGACCAGCGTGGTTGTCGCCGCGCTGATCGCCCAGGCGAGCATAAACGCCAGCGATTCGACCTGCATCGTGATATTGTGGGCCGCCAGAGTAGTCGTTCCCAGTCCGGCCACCAGACGCATAAAAAGCAGATAAATGAGGGAATTTGTGAACCGTTCAGCAAATGTCGGCCATGTCTGGTGCCACAGCCGCTCCAGCAGCCGCCGATCGCGGCGGATCAGATAAAGCGGCGCAACGCCGACCCCGGCAGGCCGTATTAAA